>DTYY01000268.1 GCA_012961645.1 Methanosarcinales archaeon
CGATCTGTCAGGACACCGGGATACTGATATTTTTTGTTGAGATCGGAAGGGACTTTGTGCTTGATTTTGACATCAGAGATGCGATAAATGATGGTGTCAGGAAAGCAACTCGGATCATACCGCTTCGACCAAACGCTGTTCATCCGATCACAAGAGACCCCTCAGGAAACGTTGGCGTCGGACTTCCTGATATCATTCTTGATCTGGTAGAAGGAGACCACATCAGGATCACTGTTCTGCCGAAGGGCGCCGGAAGCGAGAATGTGAGCCGTCTTGCGATGCTAAATCCCTCGCAGGTCGCCGATATCAGGCGATTCATCCTAAAGACCGTGGTGGACGCCGGAGGAATGCCATGTCCACCCATAATCGTTGGCGTCGGCGTCGGAGGATCGTTTGACAAGGCGGCTCGCCTCGCAAAAAGAGCGATATTGCGAGAGATCCCCGATATGAACGATTTCGAGCAAGAGATCCTTGATGACATCAATTCCCTTGGAATCGGCACGATGGGGCTTGGCGGGGACATAACAGCGCTTGCCGTGCACATCGAGTATGCGCACTGCCACACCGCATCTCTTCCGGTTGCGGTGAACATCCAGTGCTGGGCAGGCAGGCGGGCGAGCGTGGAACTTGGAGGGCATCAGAACCGGGGCGCGGTCATATAAATTGTGAGCTTTGTATACGCATGATCTGATAACATCTTTTCATCCCTCTTCTAATCTGCCTCACGTAATCAACTCGTCCAGCCTGAACTGTTTATGCCTTTTCACGCCGAAAAACCGATTTGCAGCACGCCTGACCGTGTCGAGATGCTCAGATGGGGTGTAGACTCCCATTCTCCAGTTATCCTGCTGTGCATGCCCGATAGCTGCAACGAGGTGCGAGACCTCATGGAGGCGCCTAATCCGTTGATTGACCATGATGTTGGCTCCGGTCTCCACGATATCGGGTGGCTTTGGTATGTCGATCAGGACATATTCTGGATCGATCCCGAGACCTGATGCAAGTTCCACCTCGATCCTTCTTGCGTTGTTTCTATGGTTAAGCACGCTCCTGCCCACGGCATCGAACCCGACATAGATTGCGCGTTTGAAAAGCCTTCGGTTTCGCAGCCTATCTGCGATCTCGGAGGGATACCCGGGATATGATTGCATCTGCACAAAAAGGTCCTGATCATCCATCGAATAGAGTTTCTTTGCGTCAAAACTGTCCTCGATCATGCATTCGACCGCACGCACGCACATCGCCTCTGCAATCCGGGTTACATGATGGTAATAGACCGTCGGATGCATCAGAAACCGTGAGAGGAGCAGCGATTCTGCAGCCCGCATTCCACCGATTTTAATCACAAGTTCCCCGTCAAAAAACTGTATTTCATGAATCAATCTCACCAGATCGACTGAAAGCGGAACGCCGGTGTAATGTGCATCTCTCACAAGGTAATCCATGCGGTCAACATCGATTTCACTGTTCAAAGCAGCACCGAGGTTTGTTTCCCCTTTTATGTGCCTGGCAACTCCTGAAATGTCAAGTGAGTTCTCCTCAAATATCTCGCCCAGATCCTGATCCTCTCTGATGACCTGGTAGACATCCTCGTGCGACCTTCCGGTATGCCGCTTGATGATATTCTCGGTTACATGAGATAGCGGACCATGCCCGATATCATGGAGCAGGGCTGCCACGCGCAGTTCGAGCCGCCCGGTCGTGTCATCGATGTGGCCTGCAAGCGAGTTTGCAAGATGGTACGTGCCGAGCGAATGCTCAAATCTGGTGTGGTTTGCGCCAGGGTATACAAAACTGGTCAATCCGAGCTGTCTGATGCGGCGTAATCGTTGCATCGCAGGCGTATCGACCAGCGACATCATCACATCGTCCAGTTCGATGTAACCGTGGATCGGGTCACGAATCACCTTCATTGCTGATTGGTGGTTGTGCATGTTTATATACATATAGCAACAATGCGAAACTATGCAATGGGATATCATATATCGAGGTGTTTTATCTGGGTAAACAGAAGAAGCCAGAAGCACCGATAGGACGCGTACGCACCCCGCGCAAGCATGACCGCGAGATTCTGGCGACGGTGGAAAAGTTGCTTGGCGCAAACCATCTGAGGGTCAGATGTATCGATGGAACGGTGCGGACTGCCCGGATACCTGGGAGAATGAAGAAACGGATATGGATTCGTGAAAACGATATTGTTATCATTGTTCCATGGGACTTTCAGGATGATAAGGCAGATGTGATCTGGAGATATACCGCACCACAGGTCGACTGGCTCAGGCGTCGCGGATACCTTTCCTAAAACATCCTATAAGCCATGTCAAGATCGAGGCTCGAAGAAAAAATAAGGACAATCGACCGTGAAATCGACAAATTTCGGATCAGGATAAAAGATTCAAACGATTTAAAGTCTTTTGAGGGCGTTTTTGACACTTCCACACTGAAGACTCTCTACCATCTTGCAAACAAGGGTTATATCGACGCGCTCGGTGGCGTGATCAGCACAGGAAAAGAGGCAAACGTCTTTCATGCGATCGGATGCGGGCGGGAGATTGCTGTAAAGATTTATCGCATCGCTGCGAGCGATTTTCGCGCAATGCAATCATATCTGATCGGAGATCCAAGATTCAAGAGCGTGAGACATGATAAACGGAGCATTGTCGTTACCTGGACGAAGAAGGAACTGAGAAACCTGAAGAAGGCTCGTGCAGCAGGAGTGCGAGTGCCAGAACCGTTTGTCTCACGAAATAACGTTCTTCTGATGGAGTTCATCGGAAGGGACGAGGTTCCTGCGCAGCAACTGCGCGCTGTGCCACTGACCCCTGACCAGGCGAAGGAGATCTCTGAGACCACCATCGAATATATCAGGAGATTATATCTGGAAAATCTTGTACATGCCGATCTGAGTGAATTTAACATACTTCTGAATGACTGTGAGGTTGTGTTCATCGATATGGGGCAATCGGTGACGCTGGATCACCCGAAAGCCATGGAGTTTCTGATGCGGGACATTCGCAATGTCGTCAGGTTTTTTAAAGGCAGGGGTGTGGAGATCGATGAGGATGCAGTTTTGGGTATGATCCTTAAATGAGATGCTATTTCAGCCCATCAGCGGCGCGCCATAAGACACATCCTCGAGTTCGACCACTTTCTCCCACAACTCCATGCAATCACACTCAATACGCAGGTCCCCTGTCTCCTGAGAGAGCGAGAACTTATTGATCGCATCGGCGGCACCCGGGTCGCACCTGCCACAGTTGTGCGGACCACGCCTTGAGCCCGCACCGACCGGATCTGACGTGATTATCAGATCAGGGTTCTCTGTTTTTGCCTGCCACAACACAGCTATCGCACTCCATAGCCACGGCGGACGGTAACCGCCACGCCTCATCAGTTGTTCAACCAGCGTTCCCTTCTGGACATTGCACAGGTTAATCGAGATTGTTTCTGCATGCTGCGATACGTCGCGCACCGATTTGATGATATCCCTGATTGCAACACCCTCTGAGAGGAAGGGAGGTTTTAAAAGTAGATACGCCTTGACCGTAGAATCATACCGGTGAGCAATCCCGCTTGCGCGAACAAAATCCTCAAATAAAAAGCCCTTGTTGATGCAATCCAATCGGATACTGTCGTTGCTCGTCTCAACCCCGATCGCAATCTCGAGTTTCTTGTGAATCACCTGCCTGCAGGCAGCCATCGCTTCAGCCGTCACGAATTCAGGTCTTGTCTCAAGCAGCACCTTCGTGACGTCAGGATCATCATCAAGCTGCCTTAAAATCTCGGATCCTGCCTCAGTCGGCATCTCGGCGGCATCCAGAAAACTGCCTGAAGTGAACATCTTCACCATGAACCTGCCACCCGGGCGGCGTGCCATCGCATCCTCGAACTGGGCGATCAGATCACCGGGCGACGGCGGGACCGGTGCGCTGTCCCTGATAAAGCCGCACATCGTGCAGCACTGCCCGTCTCTGCACCGATAGCAGCCGCCTGTCCGAAGAATCATGGTCAGCGACCGGATCACGCCATCTGTGAGCCGGTCATGTGATCTCCATACCGCAGCCGGTTTGTTCGGAGGATGTGTTCCTTTACGCATTGTCATAAGATCGGTGACAAAGTATTTATCCATTGATCATACAGATATCACAGAAATGAATATGACAGATACAATCTCCGTAAATATCCACAGGTGAATCGTTTGGACGAGCAGAATAATGGACAGAATGAAGAAATAACATACGAATCGATCATACCACTCGATGAGTATCTCGCTGCCGGAATTCATATCGGTACCCAGCAGAAGACCGGAGATATGATGCGGTTCATCTATCGAGTCCGCTCGGATGGTCTGTATGTATTAAACGTGGAGACCACCGACCGACGCATCCGCGCAGCATCCGAGTTGCTGGCACGGTATCCGCCTCAGAACATCCTTGCCGTATCGGCGCGTCAGTACGGGCAGCGCCCTGCCGGCATGTTTGCAAAGCTGATCGGCGCAACCGCGATCACAGGCAGGTTTGTGCCAGGCACGCTGACCAATCCACAGTATGCTGGTTATATCGAGCCTGAAATCCTTCTGGTGACCGACCCGATCGGCGATGCGCAGGCAGCCACCGAGGCAGTCAACGTCGGCATCCCTGTGATCGGGCTCTGCGACACCAACAACTCGACCTCGAATGTGGATCTGGTGATACCAACCAACAATAAGGGAAGAAAGGCACTTGCGATGGTTTACTGGCTTTTAGCAAAACAGATCGTCACCTCACAGGGTAAAATTGATTTTAATTACACCGTAGAGGATTTTGAGGCTGAATTATAAAAAAGGGATTTATACGCTGATCCTGCAGCTACACGCGAGTACTGCAAAAGAAGTCGGGAAACTCGGTGTTTTACATCTGAAGAGAGGATTTTATGCATACACAGGTTCAGCACGCGGGGCTGGTGGCTTCAAACGGATATGCCGGCATATAGACGTATTATCTGGCAGAAACACGACGCGGCGGTGGCACATCGATCATCTGCTGCCCGAGACCTCGTTTCGATGCGCTGTGATATCGCCGACCGATCAGAACCTTGAATGTGTCATCGCAGAAGGTATCGGTGCAACAGGTGAACCTATCAATGGGTTCGGGTGCACCGACTGCTCATGCGCGGCGCATCTCCATTTTGCTGACGAGGATGGGTACGAGCACCTGCTGGATGCAGTCGTGGGTGCGCATGTCAGCGCTGGTGGAGATGCTCTGATCTGGTGTGCACCAAAAAGCCAATGATGTGTGCAGTTTTTCGAAAAAAACGCCCAAATTCATCTTCAGAAAGACGGATATGTTTGATGGTTCAGAGATTCTGGTGCACGGTCGCAAAAACCCGTCAAACCCTCGCGCCCACAAAAAGGTTAATATACCAGCAGCATTCATCTATAACCAATCAAGTAACTTATCGGTGCTGCTTGTGGAATCCGAGCATCTCGATTCCGTGTGTGTGCTTTTTTAAGTTGGCTGATTAAAAACAAAAGAAGGAGAACTAAAAGTGTTCAGAAGAGAGACCTACGATGCGCCAGTTACCGAGGGCGAGACCTACGATGTTACCATCGAGGATGTTGCCAGAGAGGGAGATGGAATAGCACGTGTGCAGGGTTTTGTGATCTTTGTGTCCAACACAAAGGTCGGAGACGCTGTTAAAATCAGAGTTGATAAAGTTATGAGGCGGTTTGCAATCGCAGCCATAGCAGAATAGGATTGTTGATTTTTGGTTCATGGGTCTGTGTCTCGTAGTGTTGAGCCATCCGGGTTCAGCAATACGATGCGCACACCCGGAACATTTTTTTTTGCATTCTCAAGTGTGTTATTGATCCGTATATTCGCTGGATCCTCTTCAATCATCTCTTTTATCGTGAGAAACCCCACACCTTTCAGTATATCAGGGTTAGCCCACTTCAGGATCAGTCCGGGCAGCCCGCAGAGGACGACCTCGCCTTTTGCCACCGCGATTCCCTCAGAAATCCGATTTCCAACCATGACGACAGTGTGATCCGGAAATAACATATTCGAGTACCTCATACCGATGCGCCCGGTGGTCAGCACCACACGGTCAGAGCCCTGGATCAATTCCTGTTTCGTCTCGAGGAGGTGCTCGTTCCATGGTTCGACAAAGCCCGTGGTTCCGAGTATGGATATCCCTCCAACGATCCCGACCCGGCTGTTCAGCGTCTGATCTGCAATTTCTATGCCTTTTGGAACAGATATTACAACATCCGCACCAGATATGCCGATCTTGCGCACTGCATCCGCAATCGAGGCGCGTATCTGCCCCATCGGCACCGGATTGATCGCAGAAACCCCTTTCTTGACTCCGATACCCGTGCCTGCCCTAATCGATATGGTGTCTGACTCACGGGCTTCTGCGACAATCTCAATCCCGTTTGTAACGTCAAAACCATGATCTCCAGAATCCTTCGTCGCTGATGCTCTGCCATCAGATGCTCTTACGCCCAGCACGGCGTTGATGCCAGAAGGTGTGGAAATCGTCACACAATCAACCGGACGCCTTAGCGACAGCACCGCCGCCTTTGCTGCAGCAGCAGCGGTCGTTCCGGTGGTATAACCCCTTCGCAGCACCGAACCGTCCGATAGAAGGACGAGTCTGCCGCTTGCTATGCCTGCTTCCAGTTCACCCTTCGGTATCGCGGCTCGCCTCATCCATTCGGGCGGAATTTCGAAGTTATTGACCGGGTCCTTCATCTATGCAGAGCCCGCGGTTCTATGCTTTTCATTATACTGTACCACGCGCTCAATTGAGGCAAGAAACTCCTCTATACGCAGTAGCGCCTCTTTTATGTCATCTCTCGAGGCGGCATACGAACATCTCAGGAATCCAGCCCCACAATCTCCGAACACATCCCCTGGAACGACAGCAACGCCCTTTTCGAGTAACAAACGCTCTGCAAACTCTTCTGATGTCATTCCAGTATTCGCAATCGACGGAAATACATAGAACGCGCCTTTACCCCAGAAACAATCCAGTCCGAGCTCGTTCAAACCGCTGATGATCAGATGTCTTCTGCGGTCGTATTCGCGCACCATCTTCTTCATCTCCATCTCCCCGTTTCGCAGCGCATCGATGGCAGCCATCTGTGAGGTGATCGGTGAACAGAGCATGGTGTACTGGTGTATCTTCGTCATCGCCCCAATAATTTCGCTATTTCCGAGCGCGTAGCCG
>DTYY01000269.1 GCA_012961645.1 Methanosarcinales archaeon
GCCTGACCACGCTCGAACTGATGTGCCTGCTTTCTGGCATACATGCCGAATTACTCAACATAAACGGAAAAAACGTTCTGAGAATCATGGATTGTCCATACGCGGATGTGCTTGCAGGCATCTATCCGCCTAACAACATCTGCAAATGCCATGCCAGCGGTATGGTGCACGTAATCGATCGCAGATCAAAACTCGTCCGGAGATTGAAGATGTGCGCAGGTGACTCGTACTGCGAGTTCGGGGTTGAGTGATAAAATAGCTCAATCTCTTCCGAGCAATCCCAGAACCCTGATCCCGCGCTCGATACAATCCATCTGGTCGCGTATGCGCCCAAGATCAGTCTCTTTCTGCATATCAGCGGCGATTTCAGCGATTTTATCTGAAATAACATCACGGAGCAGGATTCCGGAAATCGCCTCACCCACCCCAGTCTCTTCTGGTGTTTTCTCGGGTTCTTCGGTTTTCCCAGCTTCACTCTCCTGCACCATTCTAAAATCGCAGGTCGGGCAGCCAATCTTTCCCTGATACCGAAACATGGGCGCGCCGCATCGCTCGCAGGTCTCTGCAAGCATGGTTCCGCCCAGTTCAAGCATTCGTGACATGACATCGATCTCATTCATGGTGTTGCTCCTCGCATCAATTGTATGCGCGGGGAGTTGTAAAGTTACCCTTGTTACCCTTTGGAGAGGGTTGTCAGTCTATGTGCCACCAGCTGCTGCCTTTAGAATCATGAGAGCGTCCACCGATGTGAGCCTACCGTCTCCGTTCATGTCGCCCCACATCCGTCCGATGCCCTGTTGGTTGACCCAGTAGCCTGGCAGCGTGCTGTTATCCGCATCCCAGACATCGGGAACGCCGTCGCCATCGATGTCGGTATCAGGGATGCTGCCCGGTGGTATGGGCTCTTCACCGCCGATGGTACGCTTCACATACGGATAGAATCTTACAGTATCGTTGTCTGCCACTTTGAAGTATATGTCTTCGGTGATCATGACGTCAGCGTTCTTACATAGGTCGATGGCGGCATCGTTCTTCATCGTGATACCAGAAGCACTTGCGGTCTTAACGTCCATATTGCCGTAGGTCTCGTCGGTTCTCACCTTGAGCACATCGTTGTCGATCAGGTAGACATACTTCAATCGCACCAGATCGGTACCATTGTCACTGAACACTGCATCAACGTAGCAGAAGAAGACAATAACGTCTTCCACCCCGGAAAGGTCCTCGGTGTACATGTACCTTCGGTCGCCGCCAGCACCTGTATCAACCACGTAATCATCGAGGTTTCTGCCGTCCTTGGCGAGTGTCAACCATACCCTACCATTGTCAGGGTCAATCTGCCTGGGAGTGAGCGTGAATCCACCACCCATACCCCATGCCTCTCCGATTGCCAAGGTCTTATTATCACTGCCGGTAAACTCAACCAGCAGTTTGGAAAGTTTGTGACCGTTTGCCGATGTTGAACCACCGGTGCTGATAGCCACGTACTCCTCTGCCAGAAAGCCCTCGATGAAGTACTGAGTGACAGGACTACCACTCACCGTGCCGAGGCTGCTTGCCACACCGTCATCGACGATCGGGTACGTCTGTACCGCAGGTGTTGTGTTATAGATCAACTTATCATCGAGGATATATCGGTTGTCTGTGGCATCGAGATTTTCGATGATCAATTGTTCTGACTTCAGATCATCGTCCACATCATAGAAGAACGCACCGAAGTTGTACGGGTTCCATGTATAGCCAGCGGTTCCGGCTGCAGGATTCCCTCCGGCTGGATATATTGCACTGGATATAGCATTCACCCCTACAATCATGCCGCGAACATCATACTCACCCGGCTCTCTGTATCCCTTGTACGGATAGAACCTCACCGTGTCGCTGTCCGCCACCCTGAAGTACATATCCTCGGCGATCTCGACATCAGCACACTTAGCCAGGTCGATGGCGGCATTGTTTTTGAGCGTGATACCAACAGAACCTGCAGATGTAACTTCCATGTTGCCGTATTCGTCGCCGGTACGCACCAAGAGGATGTCATTATTGATCAGGTAGACATACTTCAACTGCACCAGATCGATATCTTTGCCCACGAACACTGCATCAACGTAGCAGGAAAAAATGACGACGTCGCTTACTCCGGAGACGTCTGCGGTGTACATGTATACCCTGTTGCCGCTAGCGCTCGTATCGATCACCGCGTCATCGAGGTTTCTGCCGTCCTTGGCAAGCGTCAACCACACCTTGTCACCCTCGATGTCGATCGAAGCGGCAGTAAGCGTGAATCCATTGCCAAGATCCCATGTCTCTCCTATTAATAAGGTCTTCTTATCGCTGCTGTCTGTAAACTCAACCAGAAGCTTGGAAAGCTTGTTGCCGTGTGCCGATGTTGAACCGCCGGTGCTGATAGCAACGTACTTCTCACCCATCCAGCCCTCGACGAAATACTGGGCAACCCAATTGCCACTCACCACACCAAGACGAGATGCCACGCAATCATCGACAAGCGCATACGTCTGTGCCTGGGGCGTTGTGCTGTAGACTAACTTCTCATCTGGTATACTCCGGTTGTCTACGGCATCGACCCCTTCAATAATCAGCCACTCTGATCCCAGATCATCGTCCACATCATACCAGAATGCACCGAAGTTGTACGGGTTCCATGTATAGTTGCTTTCATAAGCAGCACTTCCAGCTTCCCTCAACTGACCGGCAGCATCCGCCTCCACAACCGTTCCGCGAATCTCAACCTGTTCAACAGTCTCTGCCGCGCTCGCAGCACAAAGCATAACCATCGCCACAAGCACAATCAATAGAATCGTTCGTTTCTTCATATTAGACTACCTCCTTATGCAGATATCATGTCTGCATCCGTCTCGTTGAGTCTATCCTCACATAAATATATCGCGCAAAAGCACGTGCAGAAGATCTTATAGCGATTCCAAAAATTTCAAATTTAGTAAACCTCTGGCGTCCTCCTTATTCCTGGTGGCGATGCTTGATTCATCACATCACCGAACAAAACAGTTGTAGCATCCATCTATTCGTAAGACCGAATAAAAGAACCCGGCCTCAATTCGCCGCCGTCCTTGTAAGGGGGTGATATCTTCCGGATCGGTTTCTTTCAGAGGTACTGCTCTATATACGATAAATTTATGCGTGAC
>DTYY01000270.1 GCA_012961645.1 Methanosarcinales archaeon
ATATCATGGTGCCCATAGGTTATTACGTGTTCCAAAACTAAATTGTCACGACACTAGCTTTTTCCAAAGTATTCTATCATCCCCAAGAGCATAAATGCCCTCGAAACCAGCGCAAAGAAAGTGCTGTAAGAGAGCAGCAAACCAAAATCGCCAATCAGCCATCGAGGATCTCCATAATATATCCCGTACGGCTCATAATAGAGGGGGTATATTCCAAAGTAAACGGTGAAATAGATGATCAGGGCAAGAAGCCCAAAAGCAAAGGAAAAACAAGCTTGGCGCTGAATAAGACGCCTCTCCTTGAGTGCTTCGAATTTATGACGGTTACTGAATGTTAATAGTACAACGAATAAGGTAATAAGCGTAGCGACAACCGTTATCAAGTCGGGAGTGAGATAGCCTAATGCACCCGCTGGATCATCGTGAAGACGTCTTAGTGGAATGAGCTTTATGAGAACATTGGAAAGAGGGAACAAAACAGATATTCCTGCCAGTATGCCCCATAGACTCTGGAGAAAGGCTATGAAATCCCTGAATTCCACAAGAAATGCTGTTCCTTTCTTTGAATTTCTCATGTTCTCACCTCTCTATGTTCAGATTCAATATAACCGTTTCGACTAACGTGCTGTGTTGAATAATGCGTTATCCTACCACGCACATCAACATTCTTTTAGCCTGCCTGAAGGCTCTGCACAAACTCGCTCACGCCATCTCCGTAAGGTGCACTGCACACGATGTCTGCTTCGTCCTTGAGTCTTTGCACCGCATTTGCAACCGCCACTCTGATGCCGGCTGCCGCAAATAGCTTGAGATCGTTCTCGGCATCCCCTATACATGCAAGGTGCTGCCTGTCGATCCCGCAGATCTCAGCTGCCTTCATAACCCCGCTGCACTTATTCACGCCCGGTGGCATAATCATCACATCATCCCTGTTCAGCTCGATATCAACCGAGAGATCGTTCCTTTCGATTATCTCTCTTACATCTTCGAGATAATCGATCGTAGTTGCAACGATCACCTCTTCCACATCAACAGGAAAGTCCGCGTCCGAAAACGCCGCTTTCAACTCTTCCAGACCTTCGCCCAGCAGAATCTTCCTGCCATCTCTCGGATCATAGACGACAGCACCGTTCTCTGCGATGATCATGTCTACAAAATCCCGATTCTTATTCACACCCTCCAGAAACGGAAGTTTTCGACCCGAGACTAAGAATACCTTTATACCGTCCTTTCTCGCGCTCTTCAGACTGAATACCGCCTTTTCAGAGAGGATCAGTGACTCATCTGTCAGAGTTCGGTCATAATCACTCGCAATTGCTTCTATTTTCTTAATCATTGTAATACCCGCCATTTTACAACAAACCCACCATCCATCTGTTCGACCGATACCAGATCGAGCGAGAGCGCTTCATCATGATTTGAAAAACCAGTACCATCGACGAGCGTCGGCGCTGTAGACCCGCCAAGAATCAGGCTCCCGATGTATACATAGATCTCGTCCACCAGTTTCAGATCGATCAGGCTCCAGTTCAGCGTGGCGCCGCCTTCCACCATCAGCCGCCGGATTCCAGTGTCATGCAGATGCCTGAGGGCTGCCGCAAGATCGACCCGCGACTCTCCCGGCTTGCCCGCGACAACAACCTCTGCACCGGCTGTGCAGAGCGCATCCACACGCTTAACCTCCGCGGATCCTGAGACAAAGATGATCCGTCTGCCAGCCCCTTTCCTGAGAATGTCTGCATCTGGTGGGGTCTTTGCAAGACCATCGACGACGACTCGCACCGGGTTTTCACCTCTCCCAGTGTCCAGCCGTTCTTTCTGAAGTTCCTTTGATTTGACTGTCAAACTCGGATCGTCCGAGAGAATCGTGCCTATCCCGATCATGATAGCGTCTGCCTCGCAGCGCAGCCGATCCACCCGCTGGAAATCCCGATCTCCAGAGATACGTACCTGTTTCCTGAGATGTGTTGAAATCTTCCCATCTGCGCTCATGGCAGCATTTATGAATACAAACGGACGCATGTTATCACGTTCTGACCATACCACTGCCTGCCCGTGCTCTTAAAGCCGCACCCTGGCATAAGCAGGGGTTTTCGGAAAACAGGTATCAGACTTCGGCAAGTCCACTTTTGAGGGGATAGATAGCTGTAAGAAAGCAATATGAACCTGTTGCAAAAACCCCATACGTGTTATAGGAACTTTTAGTATATTAATTATGCGGTTGTAAGTGGAGCATCTGTCAGGCATCCTCAGCATTATATGCCCTCCCCTCCCTTAAGCGATGCAATCTCATCTTCTCCACGTATCCGCAGCAGAAATGTGCCATGACATGGTTTGACATAAGGGAAGACTACGTGATCTCCATCAACCCCGATCGTAATCGGGGGAACTCCAATCAAATAGACATCAAACATCTTATATCCAGGTTTGACATGATAAATCTCCTTGAAATTCTTCTCAACAAATTCTCTGCACTCTTTAAACGACGTATTCCTTAGAATGATCTCATAGTCCATCTCTTCGATGCAACCCATCATAACACCTCATCTATCTTCTTCTTCAGTGGAATCGGGTTATGAGCAGTTCTGGCAACGATCTTCTCGCATTCAAACTCGATCATCGATGCAAGCATCTCCGCGTCGCTTCCAAAGACGATTGCAAAGAGATCGGCGTCTGATATGCCCCGCATCGTGGCAAGATATGATATCCCGGCATCATTGTGGATGAATACGAAACAGCGATCGAAATCCATCCTTTTTTCAACAATATTTCCTATGCAAAGGTCCAGATCGACCATCTTCTTCGCATAATTCCCTTCTGGATCAGATACTCTCATCAGATTGATCGCAGACTTTGTCCCGGTGATGGTCACATCAAAATCCTTTCTAACGAGTTTATTTGAAAGATATAGTGCGATACCGGTCTGAACCGGCAGTTCAGGACATCCAAGTAATAATAACGCGTTATTCAATCCGGTCATCTCCGCAATCTCTGCATTTCGGGTTTCGCTCCAGCGATATCTCGTTCATCACCATATTCAATCCATCCCAGATAAGCAGTCTGTTTGTTGCAAGCGTGCCGATGCCTGTGAGGTATTTCAGCACCTCTGTTGCCTGAATACTGGCTACAACCCCGCATGTTGCACCTACAACTGGAATAAACGTTTTTGGAATATTTTCTGGAAATATGCAGCGCAAACATGGAGTTTTTTTGGGAATTACTGTTGTGACCTGCCCGTCAAACCCGTGAACCGCTCCGTGAAACAGCGGAATATTTCTTGCCACGGCGGTCCTATTCAGCAGATATCTCGCATGAAAGTTATCCATCGCGTCAACGATCAGATCATAATCTCGCACGAACTCAAAAACATTGTTTTCATCGATCTTTTCAGGCATAACATCTATTTCAACGCCTGGATTCATCTCTGAGAGCTTTTCTCTGGCAGAAAGTGTTTTTGGTCTTCCCATATCGGTGGTCCAATGCAGTAACTGCCTGTTCAGGTTGGTTATATCGACG
>DTYY01000271.1 GCA_012961645.1 Methanosarcinales archaeon
CCATGACATAATAATAGATTGTGATAGTACTTAATAGTTGTTCAGGTTAATTCTTGACGGACCCTTAGGTGGTATATCTAGAATGTCACTGCCTGGTTCACAAATGATCTTTGTGATGCTTTCTTTTAAACCGGGCAGCAGTTCACGTAGCACTGCAAAAAGAATTGTTAGAGTTGTCAGGCGTTGTTGACCGTCTACGACTTTTGCAATAGGATCATCTCCCTTAATTAGCACTATACTACCAAGAAAATAAGGGTTCAAATCTTCAACATCACCTTCTTGAAAGGCAAAGTGGGTTAAATCGTCGAGGAGTTCGTCTACCTGGTCACGCCCCCAAGAATAGGGACGTTGGAAGTCGGGGATGATGAAGGAATATTCACTACTGAATATTTTAGCAATCGGCTGTTCACTGGCTTGAATTATGGATTTTGTGGCATTGTTACACAACTCCGGTACACTCCCAATCTACGGTGACAGAACTGAACATCTCCTTTTCAGAAAATTCCCAGGCTCCTGAAAGAGAGTGTGTCCCACTGCGTCCCACATAGTTATTGAAACTGCAGCCTCTTGAACTTTTTTGGAAAAACCGACGTTCAAGTATACATGCCTGATGACTCACAACATGCCATCTTTTCACGCCAGGGCTCTTTTAAGCTTCTCAATATCCACTTCGAAATTGTCGTATCTCACAGTAAACACCCTGTATCCAAGCTCTCTAAGCTTATTTCGCTTATTTTCATCATCCTTTTTAACATAGTCCTTATCATGGGGTGGTCCATCAACAAAAACCGCTATATTCGGTCTATCATAGAAGAAGTCAGGTTTTGCTATCGGTATATCACCGTCATAGATGGTTTTTTGTGCAGAATTAGGCAATGATATCCCATTATTGGACAATTCTTTCAATACTTTCCTCTCAAACCCGGAACCGCATCGGGATATAAGCTCTTGTAGCTTCCCCTCATTCCCCTGCTCTTCTATTCGCTCGATTCTTACCGACTCCAGGGCACGGAGTACTGGCAAAACTATATTCCTGTCCAGAAGTTCGTGTTCGCGTTGGTTATAGAAACTTAGCAGGCATTCGTAGCAAGCAGAGCTGCAGCCCGGCTCATTATCGAATTCATGGAGCAGTTCACGGGCACGCAGGACCATCTCCTCAAATCGGTAGGGTTCAAGCAGTGCTTTTATGGCACCTGTTCCTCCTTCAGCCCTTTCATACAGAATAATTTTCCAGCTATCCCTGTTTTCTTCCGATACTACCAGTCCGTCAACTTCGTTTTCATCCAGGTTCAGAGCTATCTGCATGCCTCTGATTATTGCTTCCTTAAGCGAGGTGTAGAATTCTTTGGCTTCAGAGGATTCTACATACTCTGGCAGCGGTAGCTTTAGAACTGCAACATCATGAGTTCCGATGGTAAAGAGCCAGATATCCTTTATTATATCTTCTCTTGTTGCATTTTTAGAGCAGTTTCCATCTTCTCCGATATGTTTCTCGATCTTCTCACCGAAAAGCCAGCGGTTGCATGCCGAACAGAGAACAAAACCATTCTCCTGTCCTGGTTCATCATCCCTGCTTCTTTTGGTTCCGCGATTCAGATGGATTATCCTTCCGTTATGTTCGTAGTTCAATGTAATCTCGATATCTGATCCGATTATCCGCACACCCCTGGTCACGTTTCCTACCTCGTAGTGTGTGGACAACTGGTATCCAAGGCGGCGTCTTTCCTCCTCATCTGAGGTGATGCGGCTCCTTTTTATCGCATGCATATCAGGCATCTGCATTCCATTGGGGTTCGGGTGATGACCTGTCAGCGATTGCCCGCACTCAGAGCATGCAGATTGAGCACTAGCCCTCTCACGTCCATGATAGATCGTTGAACAGTTGGGGCAGATGAGCACATGCTCCAGCACTGGCTTATGATTCTCTCTTCTGGGCTTTGCATAAGTTACATTGTATGTATTTCCTCTGTAGTATATGGTATTTCCAGGGGCAAATTCAGAGAGTGCCAGGGCATTATCCCTGACGATTTCGTTCTCTGAATCGTGGATGGAAAGTATGACTGTTGAGGTCGGGAAACCGTAGTTGGGCAGAAAACCACGTGCTCCGAGATACCTGTATGAATAAAAATCCATCTCCCCATCCCTCATAGCTTTTAATTTTATACCTATCGCTCCCATTCTGCTGTGATCGCTCAATGATAACCCGGTTGCTCTTTCACGTGCGGAAAGATCCTTATGCTCTCTTTGAAGGAGATCGTACTCCGTTCTCCAGTAACCAAGGCTTTTTTCGAGGTTATCCACAAAATGGTCGATACATTCACCTACAAAGTCGAGGGTGAACCAATGAGAAAAGACCGACATCTCTCTGCTGAATGCCTGCTCCACTCTCTCGATTATCCTGTCCCTGTTCTCTGAAGTTGCATCCATCAGGTCGGTTTTGAAGTATGGTGACATCGGATATCCTGGCTGATTGGTCTCCAGTATATCTCCAAAACCGTTAGGAAAGTTGATTGCAACCGTTTCTAAGATCATTGAATTGATATGAGCCTTCACGAGTTGCTGGTTATCCAGCATAAACCTCGGGGGTGTTATCTGACCTGATATGATCTTCTCCGGGAATCTATAGAAATACTGGTCATGGGGTCCTCTTGCTGCACCAACACCACAGAATGTGGTTATGATGGATGGCTGGCTTTTGCGTCCTGCTCTCCCTGCTCTCTGCGCATAGTTACTGGGACTCGGCGGCACATTACGCATGTAAACCGCGGTCAGGTCTCCAATATCTATTCCAAGTTCCATGGTTGGAGTGCATACAAGCACGTTCAATGGTTCTCCCGGATCCCGGAATCTTGCCTCAATGTTCTTCCTCGTTGTTCCATCGATCTGTCCGCTGTGTTCCTCCGCGACCACAGAAGAGGATTCAGAGAACGGTTTCATATAAATCTGGCGGAAATAATTGTTTTTGAGGTCCTGTTTCCCCAGAGTTCCACACAAACTCCCTGTACACAGGTCAAGAACACGATAATGATAGACTGATGCGCATTTCTGACAGACACGGTGGATACTGGTATCTTCGATCGCCTGCAACTGGATCCTTTCAGTGTTGAGCATGTATATCGAGCCAAGGATCCCTCTCTGATACGCAGGTACGGAATGTTCAACGAGCCATCCACCGTATTCCCTATCAGCCAGTATTTTCACGACAGCCTGAACGATCGCTTTTGCGGTTTCAGGACTTACGCCGAGTGCCTTTTTGGTCCATGTCATCAGACGGCTGCGCGGGTGTGTTAAGCGCAGGATCTTATATTTCCGGTTACCTTTTCTGACATCATCCCCATATCCAGCTATGCTGCCCGCGACACCGCTGATATCAAATTGGGACTCCTCAGTAATCTCTGAACAGATTTCTCTTTCAAAGAGATCGTTTCTGATGATGTGCTTGTATGCGATAGCCCGCTGCTTCCTGAATATGTCCATGAATCCCATAAGATAATCATATCGTTCATCCGGAGTCCTGGATTCGATCTCAGGGATCGCCTTCCACACATCATCTGCGGCTGCCAACCTGTCAAGACCATTGTACAGTATCTTTAAAAGCCCTACATCTTCCAGATTCTGCTGGTTCTTCATCACCGGAGTCCCCAGATCAAGAACAGCGTTGTACTGAAGATATTCCTTATATGATTCGTCCGATCTCGGGTTCTGAACAAAACGCCCCTCTTCTCTGGCATAATCAGGCAATACCCCATAATGCTGCATTGTATCAAAGATTCTGATGCCCGATCTGGTGATCTCAAGCACATCACCGTTCACATCGGTGTATCCTCCATTCACAAGCGCCCTGTAAACCGCCTGCCTGAAATGGATCCGCTTCTGCAGGTTGTTCATGTGGGATGCCTGCAGAGCCGTATCCTGCCTGTTATCAGAGAACGCTATGATCTTCTTCTCATCGGCATCCAGCTTGCTTATGATGCTTGAAACAAGTACGTCAGTTCCTGTGCTTCGCCCTATCGAACCAAAGGTGAAGAGTTTGTTGAACTCTTTGGAACGTCTGTCATATTTCACCCCGCAGGATGGACAGAACAGAAACGGGGACGCAAGCTCATATACCCTGATTTTCCCCTCATGATCGCATCTCGGGTCCAGTGAATTGCATTCGGGACAGTAAACCCTCTCATGAGGCACATGATCCATCCGATCAGCGCGGATCTTCTCATCACGCCCGACAACCCACTCCGCAGGAATCGCATGGATCGGCACTTTATCAGATGAATATTCTGGCTTGTAAATGTAGGCGTCCCTTCCCTCCAAAGCAACAGTATCGATATCTCTCGGCAGCAGGGTGTTGTCATCCATCACCGTAACGCCATAGAACTCCTGACCGCATGAGCGGCAGAAGTTCAGTGGGAACGTGATCCGCTTCTCGCCCTCTCCTCTGCATCTCGGGCATAAGGCATCACCACGGTCGTTCAGATGAGGACTTTTCGAAGTGAGACAACTGCTGATCGTCCTCCCCTGAGAGAAGAAGTCGTGCAGCTTGGGAACGAAGAGCGGCTGATCCTGATCATATATCCTGACCGTTCCGACAGTACCAGCCAGTAGAGAAGCCTTTAGTTCCATTGTGCACCCGGCAGGGTCAAAGCCAGGACGATACGCAGCCATATAGTCAGCCGACATATCATGGATCGAACAGGAATCATTGGAGGCTCTCTCTTCAAGGAACTGGACGGTTTGCTGGGATGATAATATTCTCCCGAGATTATCAGGCGTCTTCTCATAATCATCCAGAGTCTCTCCGGTCAGTGCTTCTACAAGAACCGCCCCCTTCTCGATGGACCCATCAAATTCCTCGATCATCTGAGGAGTGACCAGTATTCTCTCTGGCAGCGGTCCAGGGTCTGGACGTGCAGGGACATGATACGTCTCCCCTATCACATGTTCTTTTTTAAACTCCTCAGAAAAGAGTTCTTTTGCAAACCCTGCAATCACCTCATCTGCATCCTCTCCCTTCGCGCTCCGAACCGTGGCACTCGTTCCAATGCAACGCAACGATTCACTGGCACCGGTTCTCTTCTTCAACCTCCTGATGAGGCAGGCAACATCCGCCCCTCTCTTGCCGCTGTAGGTGTGTATCTCATCAAGAACGAGGAACCTGAGCCGACCCCGATCTTCTTTCGGGAAGAGCCTGCGGTCATCAAACCTGGTGAGCAGCAGCTCAAGCATCACATAATTCGTCATGAGGATATCAGGGGGACTCTTCTGTATCTCTTCCCTCGACAAGACCTCGCTGTCATAGGGAGCATCCCTGCCTGTCGTCTTCCTGAGATTAGCCAGCGCCTCCTCAGGACTGTTCGGCGTATCCCCGGTATAAAGAGCAAGCCTCAAGCCGCTGCCATGAAACCTCCTGGCAAAGTCCTCATACTGGCTGTTTGCAAGAGCATTCATTGGATAGACGATGATCGCTTTTATCCCGTCCAGACCCTGCTCCCGCATCCTGAGACACTCGCTCACAACAGGGATTCCGAAGCAGAAGCTCTTCCCAGAACTCGTGCCTGTTGTGATTATCGTGTTTGCCTCTTCGCCCAATATCGCTCTCGTGGAGTCGCTCTGGTGCTTATGAGGGATGATCGGAGTTCCTGTCAGCCGACCCGACGAATCGGTTGCCGAGAATATCGAAAGCACGCCAGAATGAAGAAGCCCGGAAGCGACCATTTCCTCAAGCGATTCACCCCTCTCAAAACGGCGGTTCAACTGGATGTGCGGATCCCGCCACAAAAGGGTGCCATCAGCTATTCTTTTCAGCATCCAGTCTTTTATTGCGGGGTTCTTGATCTTCTGGAAGGTGTGGACATAAGTTCTGTACATGTCCTGGATGTGGGATAGGGTTTCGAATGGGTTCATTGAGTTGCCTCCAGTATGTCTTCGTAATTATTATAATATTCAAGAATAAGTCTTTTTGTTCTGTACTCGCCGTAATTGGCGATATCCTTCTTTTTGACGATGGGAAAGGTCTCAAGGATGTAATTCAGTTCATCGCTTGTTACACCATAGAGATGGGCAACGATAGCGTCCAGTTCTGCCATCAGGTGTGCCCTTTCTTCTGGATCCCACCTGAAAGGAGGACCGTCGTAGCCGAGGTCATGGGCGAAGGGGGAGAGGGAGTGGGAGGTGTAAAATAGATTCAATACTATTTTGGAGATAATCTTATGAAGCCTATCAGAATTATTCAAAGTATACCTTTTCAAAAGCGTAGGATCTGGCATAGAGAACTGCTTCACAAAGTGGAAATCTAAATGCATCCCTCCTATTTTTTGTCTTGCAATATAATCAAAGACAAAAGATGAAGAGATTGCAATAAAAAATGATGCCATATATGCATCATTGATAG
>DTYY01000272.1 GCA_012961645.1 Methanosarcinales archaeon
AAAAAAGAGGGTGGTGAAGACCACGATAGCTATGATGACCATGATCCATTATAAAATAGAAGCTGCCAAAAGGGTCAACGGCTTACAGGGATATTCTGATGGAAGTATGTCTGAAAAAAGGTGCTTATGATGTACATATTCACTGAAAAGGTCTCAGAGCTCAGCAATCTGTTCAGGAAATTCAACATATATTATGCACTGCTCGACTCGATCCTGATCTTCATGGCAGTGTATACAGTCGTCATCTTCACCGGCGTCCACACCATCTGTGCAGATACAGCAGAGGTTGATGTCATCACGTTTTCAGATATCGGCGTAGAGATCACGATGCCGGCACTGTGCGCACTCCTGTCCGCTGTTCTGATCACCATCATAGTCTCGACCTTAAACGTTCTGCGGGCACGCAGGCGGGATGCAAACGCATGTTCAACCATCGGAACGACGTATCCAGAACTGGATGAGCCTCTGAAGACGGCGCACGACAATTCAGGGGTAGAAAATGTTGTGATGGAGGATCTGGCAGACAGTGTTGCGAAAAAGATGGATGAGATTGAGTATTCGTCGTTTCTGGACCAGAAACGGATGGCGGGGAGGGTTATGGCGATCATTGTGCTGGCGCTTGCCATCATATCGCTTGCGGTTGTGGATTTTTCGGTGGTAGGCTCGGTTGACGAGGTGCGATTGCCGGTTATTGGCGCGATGGAGGAAACCGGTGATGCCGCCGGTGGGGGCGGAGATGCCGAAACGATGGAGATCGGCGAGGCTGGCAACGGTGGCGATATCTATGGAGACCCCACGGTTGCGTCCATCGAGGGCACAAATCTCGATTTGACGATGTACACCGGCGTTGGATCCGAGTTTTCGATCAGGGAAACAGGTGGCACGGGAGAGCAGGGATTTGAGACGTCTTCGCCATTTCCGGTGGAACCGATCGCTGCCGGGGCGCCAGAGCCTGAGCGAATCAGCGATGCCGATCTGGTCGGAAGATATTTTGAAGAACTCGTTACTGCAGAGTAGGCGAGCGATGTATGATATAATCATTGCCGGAGGCGGTCCTGCAGGCTCGATTGCTGCAGAGAGGGCTACAAAGAATGGACTTTCTGTGCTGGTGCTTGAAAAGGAGGCATATCCAAGAGACAAGGCATGTGGCGGCGGAGTTTCGCAGAAAGCGCTGGAAGTTATCGGAGGAATTGATAAGGGGCTTGTCGAGCGAGAGATATTCGGTGCAAGGATCTTTCTGCACGATTACCAGAACTTTACAGGCCGGCTAGGTAGCCGCGTCGCGATAACAACGATGCGAAGAGACCTTGACCACTGGCTCGTCAACCGAGCGGAGGATTCTGGTGCTCTGGTTCACGATGAAGATCCAGTAAAAGACGTCACTTTCAGCAAGGATTGTGTGGAAGTGGTGACGCCAAAAAACAGATACCGGTCAAGGATGATTGTCGGGTCAGACGGCGTAAACAGCACGGTAGCAAGAAAATCTGGCATAAGAACGCGCTGGGGCTCTGATATCGGTTTGTGTCTGGAAACTGAGGTCGAACTCGGAGATACACTGGTCGAGGAGTCTGTTGGTACAGATATCACTGAATTCTACTTTCGGGGAATGTGGGGTTACGGGTGGGTCTTTCCGAAGAAAGACAGGCTTTCCATAGGCATTGGCGAACTTATCTCGCAGGTGCACAAGCCAAAGGATCAGTTCATGCGATTTGTCAGGGATATCTCGCTTCAGAAGAAGATCGATCTCGAGGACCGGATAACCCGGATCAACAGTCATCTGCTTCCTCTCGGCGGATTTGGCAGGAGAATTCATGGCGAGCGCGTGATACTGGCGGGCGATGCCGCCGGGTTTGTCGATCCATTCATCGGCGAGGGCTTGTATTACGCCGTGAAGAGCGGTGAGATAGCAGCAGATGTAGCGGTTCTTGCTGTGGAGAAAAACGACTTTTCACGGAATTTTCTGGCTGGATACGCAACAAAGTGTGAAGATGCATTCGTTTCTGATCTTAAATCTGCAATGAGATTTGCAAGGTTTGCTTATGGAGATCTGGATCGGTTTTTGAGGATCCTACGGAGTGACAGGCGACTGTTTCACGAATATCTGAGAACGGTTAGGGGGGATAGGACTTATGCCGGTTTTAACAGATGGTGCGCCCTCAGATCTCCGGTGACGTTTTTGAAATTGGTATCTGGTTAGCAACACCTTCGCCACCCAATTGGCAAAATTAATATATAGTATCATATTTAAATTTTTATTTTTGTATAAGTTTATCATAATATATTGTGAGCAATGTATTTATATAGATTTACACATCAGTCTGTGATTGTATGAAAATGTAATATACAATTTTAAAATATTAAATAATATGTATAAATTAAAGAAATTTGAGAGTTATCGTGCCTCCCACGTTAGCCATGACCGGTCGGGTGACCATTATACGAAAAAGTTGTTATTTCATAAGATCCGCCTCCCACGTTAGCCATGACCGGTCGGGTGACCCCATGCTCGGAATATCCCGATGTGCAGAAGAAGGCGGCAGCTATCGCACACTCCAACGATTCTTTAGTACTGCGAATCGAGTGGGTGAAGGTTCACTGATGCTTCTTTCGTAACTGCTTCTCGGACATCGGCGGCGTCTTCATCATAGCGATCGACGAAACAGTTATAGCAGAGGCGGGCTGGAAGACGTATGACATTGATCGATTCTTTTCATCGCTGTAAGGAAAACCTGTTGCGCGGCTCATCGTTCTATGCAATTTCACTGATC
>DTYY01000273.1 GCA_012961645.1 Methanosarcinales archaeon
ACAGACGCTGTAAAGAAAGCAAAGGCTGACGCCGTGTCTGTGGCAACGGCGATGGATGTAGCGATCGTGGGTCCTGTTGAGATCTCGACCACAGGATCGCAGTTTTCGCCGTACAGGATGTACATGGGTTACGATACCGGTTACAGAGGATTGGAGGTGGAAGCACTGCCAATGCCGACTCCAGCGGTGGCTGCACCTCCGCAGATCCAGCCAGGAGATGTAACGGTTTCGGCGCAGGTGACTGTGGTGTATGAGTTCGGGTGAATCGAGTGGCTCGAATGTCGGAATGCGAACGAGCTGAAAGAGGTGGTGTTGGCGATTCTCGGTATCTTGATTCTATCAAACACAGCATCTACATGCGTTATATTGATGAAGAAAGCCGGAAAGTAGGAATGTGGTGATCAGGGCAGCCATGGCGCTCTGGCTTGGCAAGGTCTGGCAATCCGGCGTTTGTGATCCGCTCCTCAAAAACCATATTTACCAATCAGAGGTACAAACACCACCCCGCCACTCTTTTCCTTCGATACCACATCGTTTTTATGAACCAGATACAGCTCCTGCATGAATTCTCCGATCGGGATCACCATCCTGCCGCCCCGCTTCAACTGTTCGATGAGCGGCGGCGGAACGGCTGGAGCAGCACAGGCTACTGTGATGCAGTCGTATGGTGCATATTCGGGCAGTCCGAGTGTACCATCCCCTGTGGTGACGACGACGTTGTGGTATCCGGCATTCAGCAGATTGCGCCGTGCAAATTCGATCAGTTCGGGGATCCGTTCTATAGAATAAACCGTTCCCTCCGGTCCCACAAGTTCTGCAAGCACTGCCGAATGATATCCAGAACCAGCACCGATCTCAAGGATGTTCATCCCTATTTTGACATCGAGCAACGTGCACATGATTGCGACCATGTGCGGGGCTGAGATCGTCTGCCCGTACCCGATCGAGAGCGGGCAATCATCGTAAGCACAAGCCACATCGCTCTCCCGCACGAAGAGGTGTCTGGGTACCCTTGAGATCGCCTGCAGCACCTGCTCGCTGATGTGCTCGACGCCTATCCGCCTTCGCAGACTGTCGACCAAACGTGCACGCATCGATTCAAAATTAATGTCTGCCCTTGCTCCACGGTGCATGATGTCAGTATACTTGATCGTGATCGCATATTATACCACCCCTGATCGGTACTGCTGCACCACCCATGTGCTGGCAATTGTTTTCGATCCCAAGCACCAGCGTTTGGGTTGACCACTCGCGCAACCGATATATTTAATGTATATAAACCCAAGGTGCAAATCATGATCAATCCCACCATCAAGATAGAGAACATCGTAGCATCGATGGCACTCTCTGACAACTTTGATCTTAAGCACATATCCTCGCACCTTGAGAACGCCGAATACGATAAGGACAAGTTCCCAGGGCTCGTGTATCGGATCCAAAGCCCGAAGACTGCATTTTTAGTCTTTGGATCGGGTAAAGCAAACTGCACCGGCGCGAAAAGTATAGAAGATGTGGATACAGCAGTGAAAATTCTTTCGGATGATCTCAGAAGTCTTGGATACTCCATCGAGAGCACATCCTACACCATCCAGAACATCGTGGCGGGGGCAACGCTCGGTACCGAGCTCGATCTGGACGCGATCGCGATCGGTCTGGGATTTGAGCATATCGAATACGAGCCAGAGGTGTTTCCAGGACTTGTATATCGAATCAGGGATCCAAAGGTCGTTGTTCTGATATTCCGTTCTGGGAAACTTGTGATCACTGGCGCAAAGAGCCAGACGGACTGTGAGACCGCCAAGATGATGGTGTGGGAGCAGCTAAATAATCTGGGCTTAGTCTGATGATTGTACCTGGAATCGAACTTTTTTTACGGGAAGATACCGGAGATTTTGATGTTTTTCATGATTTAATTCCAGATGAAGTGATCAGAGCAATAATTATTGCAAAAGACGATGGGATACTTGCAGGGCTCGAAGAAGTGGTCTGGATTTTCAATTATTGCGGGGTTTCGTCTTCTTGCAAGCATGAAGACGGTGATGAGATCGTGGCCGGTGATGTTATCATCGACCTTGAAGGAAGCTCGCGCGCGATCCTGCAGAGCGAGCGTGTAGCCCTAAACATCCTTGGCAGAATGGCCGGAATAGCGACGCTGACCCATGCGTGCGCGGAGATGGTGAAACACACCGGCGCAAGGATTGCCTGCACCAGAAAGACGACGCCCGGATTTCGGAGGTTTGAGAAGAAGGCGGTGATGCTCGGCGGCGGCGATCCGCACCGGTTTAACCTCACCGATGCCATCATGATCAAGGACAACCACATCAGGATTTACGGCATGGATGCGGCATATAGAGTTGCAAAGGAGGCGGGTTTCATGAAAAAGATCGAAATCGAGGT
>DTYY01000274.1 GCA_012961645.1 Methanosarcinales archaeon
GTGGTGGTGTGGCTGGGGCATCGATGAATCACTCAAGCATGATCACACCTCGTGGCTCTGGAGCCGGCGGGATGATTGGCGGAGATTCGCATGAGTGGAAGGTCACGACTGTGCTGGCGTTGAGGCGTGTGCCGTTCTCAGGGGTATGGTATGCCCATACCGTGATCGTGCCGGGCGCGTCCGAGCAGAGCCACACAACTGCGCCACCATTATTGGTTGCTTTTGTTGTTTCATTGAAGTTTCGAAGCGTGGTGTCGTTGCCTGACTCTGGATGGGTGTGGTTGTACAGCGTGCCTGACGAGGCTCTGAACTCAACGAGCGCGCCACATGCCACCTTGGATTCATTTACGTCTGTAAGCTCTGCAGTCAGTTTATATGCGTATTCTGTTATGGTTTCCGGCTTTAAGGACGGGTGGCGGGTGGGCGGACCTTTAGATTCTGCTTCATGGCTGAGCGTGAGATTCGTTGCAGAGTCTGTACTTATATCAGGTGTTGCATTGCATCCCACAGTCACCGTAACTTCTGGAATGGTCTCGTTGATCCTGGTACCATTTGAATCGTCATACGTGATGCTTGAGGGTGAGATGATCACAGGGACGGAATTGGCACTCTCGTTATCGATCGTCAGTTGATATGCCACCCTCCAGTACTCTCCAACCGTTATCTGGTATGGAACCGGTCGGTTTCCAACATCCCACGATAGTATCGTGCGGTCTTCGATGAATGTCATATTCGGGTTCGAGGGGTGCTCATGCCCATACGCTTCTGTCGTGCGATCGTAGTATGTAACATTCGCACTATTGTTGACATAAGTAATATTTACAAATGAACCTTCGATGGTGGTGTTGCTCCCGATGTATATATTGATCTCTGGTTCTGGTGCGGTGTAGTTCCCGAGCTCACCTGCGATGCCCACGAAAATGCTTCTTAGAACCGTTGCATTCGGAGCGAAATAGTATTCGCCGCCTGTAATGTTTGCGATCTGCTGGAGCACAACGTCATCGATGTCAGAGCCAAAACCGACCGTGAATATGGTGGTGTTGCTTGCTGCGGCACGCTCTGCCTCTGTGATCATTGAGTGATAGCCCGCGTTGTCAATACCATCTGTCATCAGGACGACCGTGCCGTTCTCGTAGCCGACCAGTGCATTGTTCGCATTAAGTAGCCCCTCATCGATTGCTGTCATACCGTCGGCTGTGAGGCTTTCTATAGATGCTTTGATCGGATCGAAGCTACCGATCGAAGTATTGAGGTGATTGTCGGTCTTTGCCTGCCATTCGAGCCAGTTTACGGTCGTTTGAACGATTGAAGTATCCTGCTGTGAATATGTGAGATCGAAACATTCATATCTACGTTCTGAATTCGTTTCGACCTCGGAAACAGCGCCCCACGCCGAACCATTCCACTTCTGGATGTCGATGCCGTAGTTGCTGCCTTCAGAGGTCATGAGGAACATCTCGTCTGAGTCAGGGTCCGGTGTCAGTTGCACCCACGAGACATAACTTGCGCCGATGCGCGATGCAGAACCTTCCGAACTCCATGAATCATCCGACGCATTCCATGTCCGGTACTTTGGGATGTGTGTATCATCACTCCACACGACCATACCCGTGCCTGATGCCTGCTCGAAACTCAGATCGAAGTATCTCCTATCACTTCCGTGTGTGGCAGTCTCAACCTCCCAATTCGCAACAGTCCATGCAGAACCGTTCCATACACTCACGCTGATGTCATAAGCCAAGTCCAGCGCGCCCATAAGTATGTTATTCGAATTTGGGTCAGAAGCAAGTTTGATCCAGTAGACATTGTCCGTAAAACCGTATATGTCGCTGGCAGCACTCCACGCGGTGCCATCCCATACACGAGACTTGACAGACGACTGATCAGCCCACAGAACCATGGCATCGCCATCTTTATCATAGACCACATCAAAGCACTGGTGACTATCTATTCTGGCTGTATCCGTGATCTCGATCGGATTGCCCCAGCTCGATCCATCCCAGACCTGAGCACGAATGTCCTCCCGATCATCGAGCGTTACAAGAACCATCTCATCAGAGTTCGGGTTTGCAGCGAGTCTGACCCACCAGATATCCCCAGTACCAGGATTTGTACCATCCACCGCAGCCCCGCCAGTCCATGATGACCCGTCCCACACCCGATATCTCGGCACCCCGTCATCTATTCCCATGTCCATATATGCAGCTATGGCATCGCCAGAGATTCGTTCATAAGCGATGTCAAAACCTCTGCATGCGTAAGTATCCGATGAACCCGAAAATTGCTGCACCGCACTCCACGACGAGCCGTCCCATGTCTGTACATTGAAGTCTCTCCTGTCATCAAGCGTTCCCATGATCGTCTCGTTCCTTGTCGGGCAAGCCTGCATCACGATCCACCTGATAGTTCCGCCAACGTCATTCGCACTCGCTTCATCCGACCACCCGGTCCCATCCCACTGCCTGTATCTGGGAACACGCCAACTGTTGCTGTCATAATAGGCACACATAATCTCTCTTAGTGGTGAACCACAGACATCGATCGTGAATTGTGTATCGTTTCCTGTAACGTTTGTTCCATTGACCACGACATGATAATTCGTGCCGGGTGATAGTGCAGCGCTCACCATCTCCGGATTTGAACCGGTCGATGAGGCATTGAGAACGGTTATCCCATCGTACAGGTACAGATCAAGGTCGTCTGATGTATTCGCCCACGATAGATTGAAATGATACATCCCTCCGGTGTTGACCGTGAAATAGCCTTCCCACTGATTTGCCTCGCAGATGTAACTCGTCTGGTTGGCTGCATCGTTCGTGCTCGAATAGCTGTATGTCGCAAGCCCGACCCGATCCTCCCTGGTCGGATCAAGACTTGATATGAATGCGTGTGATGCAAGCTTTGCTGCACTCTTCTTATCGATGTGGGTGGTGATGTTGAACTGCTCAACATCGGTGCCAGACCCTGTAACCTGCACCGTCCA
>DTYY01000275.1 GCA_012961645.1 Methanosarcinales archaeon
GCGAATCCCCTCCTTGGTTCTTTGCTAATCATTTCATATCTCTTGCGGAACTCACGACGCTTAGTTTCATAAAATGAATTAGTGGTAAGTCCGTAGATAAGGAGGCGGCGAAGAACAACTTCTTCACTAACTTTGAATTGTTTTGCAAGAGTAGATAGCTCATCATCAGTCCAACTGTTTTTATCAGTTTTTCTGATAACCACATCTTCATTTAAAAGCTCCTGTTTGGGTATTAACGCAGCACCAGCCACATGATTGCAGAAAATTTCAATCCTCCGTTTTTCTGGAGGTAGATCATAACCCTCGTTCAAATCGCAGATACCACCCTCTTTCAGCATAATGTGAGCAAATTCATGTAAAAGTGTAAAAATTCTACCATTTGGAGTGTCCCCGCTGTTTAATACAATCACAGGCAATGAAAATTCGTTTATCGAAAAACCGCGCATTTCTGTGACATCTACACCAGTTGATTGAAAAACTAATACCCCCACACTTTCAATAGCTGTTCGCCATAAGTTAAATGCACCATATTTACCACCAGTCCCTTTTTTCTGTTTTTCAGCATCTACTTTTAATATATTACGAATTTTGCTACCAACCTTTTCCGGATCGTCGGTTATGCTTATTTCGTGTTCAAACCCTGGCGGTTCGCCGTATAAGTCCTCTATTAAGTTTAATGCCACCTGCCTCCGATAAATCGCTTGTCGAATTTCAAAATTAAGCTGAACTGGTTGTTGGAATCCAACACTGCCTATAATTCTACGGAAATCACGCAATGGTTGAAAATCTATCGGTTTTTCATCTAAATAAAAGACTGCAATAGGGCGTTTATATTGTTTCCCTAATTTACGAAGCTGTTTAATAGTTGGGCGACTTACCCCCTCTTCCCAATCTTCCAATTTCTGTAACTTAACTCCCAATTTATGTGCGGCATCCTCTTTCGTAAAACCAGCGCTTTCTCTCGCCCATATCAACAAATCAGGTTTAACAATTGCCTCAATTCGTTTGCTCATTTCACACCTTCATGTATAGTGTTGTGGGTAACAAACCATTCCACCCCCCCATCCCTCTTCAACCTTTCCCGATCGATCACAGACTGATAATCAGCTCTCCCCCACTCTGATACTCGAGAAACAGTTCCGCGACGACATGCGACTCGACCATCTCGATTCCGGGTATCAGTTCGGACTCCTCCATCCCGATGATATCGGCAGCGAGCTGACAGCACTTGAACTCCACCCCAAGTTCGATGCACTCTGTAATCTTCGCATCGTACACAGGCGCGCCGCGATGCTTCCCTGCCTTTCCGAGCACGACACCCATCGGTCCCCAGAGGATCACTATGACCTCAAGCCCTTTCTTACGGTAATATTTTGCAAAACGCAGGGTCTCAAGCGGGCTCGTACTCTCATAGACCATGTTCTTCAGCAGCAGTAGAACTCTCTTAACTTCTGGCATTGCCCTTCTTTTCCTTTATCGCGGCGTGCGCTGCCGCAAGTATCGCTATGGGCACCCGAAATGGCGAGCAACTGACATAATTCAAGCCCGTGCGGTGGCAGAACTCGACCGACGCGGGATCTCCACCGTGCTCGCCGCATATCCCGATCTTCAGATCCGGATTTGTGCTGCGTCCTTTTGCAACACCCATCGCAACGAGTTTGCCGACACCGTTCTGGTCGATCGTAACGAACGGGTCAGACCCGAGAATACCACCATTCAGGTAAAACGGCAGGAACTTCCCAATATCGTCTCTTGAGAACCCAAACGTCATTTGGGTCAGATCGTTCGTTCCAAAACTGAAGAATTCCGCCTCCTCTGCGATTTCGTCGGCGGTGACCGCAGCTCTCGGGATCTCGATCATCGTTCCGACCAGATACTCGATCTCGGTGCCGTAACGCGCCATCACAACCTCAGCGGTCTTTACGAGCCGTTCTTTCGTGAAACGTAACTCGTTTATGTGCCCGACAAGCGGGATCATGATCTCAGGAATGACCCGGTGCCCATGCTCCCCCTTCTCCTGTTCCTCCTTTGTCAGTTCAGAGGCGGCTTCGAAGATCGCCTGCACCTGCATCTGGTAGATCTCGGGGTACGTGATCCCGAGCCTGCATCCCCTGGGCCCGAGCATCGGATTGATCTCATGCAGACTCTGCACGATGTTCTTCAGCTCATCCAGCCCCAAATTCATGCTTTCGGCAGTCTCTTTCAGTTCTTCATCGGTCTTCGGGAGAAATTCGTGCAGAGGCGGGTCCAGCAATCGTATTGTGACCGGAAGATCCTTCATGACGTCAAATATCTCTTTGAAATCATCCTTTTGCATTGGCATCAGTTTGTCAAGGGCTTTCTTTCGTGATTCCTCACTTCCTGCAAGTATCATCTGCTGCACGATCGGGAGCCGATCCTCGCCAAAGAACATATGCTCGGTCCTGCAGAGACCGATGCCCTCTGCGCCAAAGTCTCTTGCAACCTGGCTATCGTGCGGGGTGTCGGCATTCGTGCGCACGCCAAGCCGCTTCACGCTCACCGCCCAATCCATGAGTGTTCTGAAGTCGTCTGTCATCTCAGGATCGATGAGGTCTGTTTTACCGAGAATAACGTCCCCTGTTGTTCCGTTCAGTGTGAGGTAATCGCCCTCGCTTATCACGATGTCGTCTACCGTGAAGCGATTCGCCGTTTCATCGACAGTGATGTCATTGCATCCAACGACGCAGCACTTGCCCATGCCTCGCCCAACGATCGCAGCGTGGCTCGTCATCCCTCCGCGTGCTGTCAGGATCCCCTGTGAGGCGTGCATACCACCAACGTCGTCTGGCGATGTCTCAAGCCGCACCAGAATCACTTTTTCACCTTTTTCAGCGCATTCCAGCGCTTTCTGGGACGAAAAGACCACTTTTCCAACTGCTGCGCCAGGTGAGGCTGCTAACCCCTTTGCGATCACCTCCACCTCTGCTTCCGGGTCGATCATCGGGTGGAGGAGCTGGTCGATCTGATCAGGATTGATGCGAAGCAGTGCCGTCTCCCTGTCGATCAAGTCCTCGCTCACCATATCAACAGCGATCTTCACCGCAGCCCGTGCAGTCCGCTTACCGGTCCTCGTCTGCAGGATGTAGAGCTTACCTGATTCGATGGTGAACTCCATATCCTGTACATCGCGGTAGTGCTTCTCCAGTCTGTCACGTACGGCTTCAAGCTCCCGATATATCTCGGGCATCTCCTTCTTCAACGCATCGAGTTTGGCAGGTGTCCTCAGACCCGCAACAACGTCCTCCCCCTGTGCGTTCATCAGATATTCACCGTAAAACTCGTTCTTTCCTGTTGCAACGTCTCTTGTGAAGCAGACGCCAGTTCCGGAATCGTTTCCCATGTTCCCAAATACCATCGTCTGAATATTCACAGCGGTGCCAAGATCGTGCGGAATATTATTCAGATTTCTATATGTTATTGCCCGCTCTGTATTCCATGATTCGAATACAGCGTTGATCGTCATTCTCAACTGTTCTCTTGGGTCTTCAGGGAACTCTCTTCCAGTATCCGTCCTTATGATCTCCTTGTATTTTGATACAAGGTCTTTCAGGTCGTTTGCATCGAGATCTGTGTCCAGTTTGGTGTTGCGGAGTTTCTTCTTCTCCTCCAGAATTTGCTCGAACCTTTTGTGCTTCATCCCGAGAACAACGTTTCCGAACATCTGCACGAATCTGCGGTACGAATCGTACGCGAATCGCTCGTTTCCTGTCTTCTTCAGAAGTGCTGCTATGCTTTCATCATTCAGACCGATATTCAGCACAGTATCCATCATCCCAGGCATTGAAAAGGCTGCACCCGACCGCACCGATAGGAGAAGAGGATTCTTTACATCGCCGAACCTTTTTTTGGTGGTCTCCTCCAGACGAGCAAGGTTTTTAGCGATCTCATCCTCCAGACCATCAGGATATGATCCATCGTTTGTGTAGTAGTGTATGCATGCATCTGTGGAGATTGTGAACCCTGGCGGCACCCGAATACCGATATTTGTCATCTCCGCAAGATTCGCGCCTTTTCCCCCGAGAAGGCTCTTCATTTCAGCGCTGCCTTCGGCTTCACCGTCGCCAAAGAAATAAACATATTTTTTTGGTGCGATATCCATGTCATTTACATCCTCTAAATTAATACACGGTACTTAAAGTATGTATTATTTGCATGTTAAGGTTTGTGCTTTCTGGAGAGGTTTGGTGCCGACCCGAAGCCATCACTCCGCGCAACAAATGTTCATGACACGGATTTCTGATTTGATATGGAAAATCATTAAATGCAATCGGTCCAGATGAACGATCATAATGATTCGTGTTCACAATCTTGTAAAGAACTTTGGCAGAAGGACTGTGTTTGCTGGAATCGACTTTGTTGTCAAAAAAGGCGATTTTCTGACGATCATCGGACCTAACGGAGCAGGAAAAACGACCCTTCTCAAGATCATGGCGACGCTCCTCAAAGCAACGGATGGCAGCGTTGAGATAGGTGGTTTCGATGTTAAAAACTCGCCAGAAAGGGTTAGAGAGATCATAGGGGTGATCTCGCATAACACTTACCTTTACAATGAACTGACAGCTCAAGAAAATCTCAAATTCTTCGGAAAGATGTATAAAATCCAGAAAATCAATACAAGAATCGATGAGGTCCTCGAACAGACCGGGCTTTCGTATGAAAAGCACAACCATGTCGGCACGTTTTCGAGGGGGATGAAACAGCGGCTCTCGATTGCGCGTGCGATCCTTCACCGCCCATCCGTGCTGCTGCTCGATGAACCGTACACCGGTCTGGACCAACACGCGTCAGCCGGTCTTGAGGATGTGCTAAGCTCACTGACCGGATCAGGGATCACCACAGTCATGGTGTCGCATGACCTCGGTCGTGGTCTCCTGCTCTGCGATCATCTGCTGATCATGGCGGCAGGTGGCGTTGCGTATCATGCGCCGACATCAGAGATTGCGGATGCAGATGAGCTTCAGGCAGTGTATTGCAGGTGCATCGATACCAACAAGATTGATAATGATTGATAATCTGCGATGATCAAACATCTGCAATGACATTCGCGGAAAGTATTAATATCAAACAGATCGAGAAACGGTAATATGAACGCTCTAAATGCTGCATTTGCGATTTTGATGATATATTGGCTCTTCATCGCTATTTTAGATAGACGAGGCGTTCTGGAGCGTTATAACATCACGGCATTCGGACCCATCCTGATGATACGCACCAGACGCGGTCAGAGTCTACTATCGGTGCTGGCACGCCCACGTGGGTTCTGGAAAATCCTTGCAGACGTTGGCATACCGGCTATGCTAATTGGAATGTTTGTCATGTTTTTGCTGGTGATTATGACTGATTATGCGATGTTACAGTCGATATTTGACCGTACAATGCCGCCTCCTGGGAAATACAATGCTCCACAGAATATTTTCTTGATTCCAGGCGTGAACGAGTACATCCCTCTCGTCTGGGGTGCAATCGGGCTGGCTATTACACTTGTGGTACACGAACTCGGACATGCGGTTCTGTGCAGAGTTGAGGGCGTCGATGTTAAATCCATGGGTCTGCTCACTCTGATCGTCCCGATCGGTGGATTTGCGGAGCCTGACGAAGAGCAACTCTTCGGAAAGAAGATATCAGATCATTCAGATGTTGAATACACCAAAGCAACATCTGGCTACGATCGAGCCGTCCGCGATGTGCAAACAAAAAGTCCCATCAGGGAGGGCGGGGTACCAAGGCGCTCGCGGATGAGGATACTTGCAGCAGGCGTTATGGTGAACTTTGTTGCTGCGGCGATCATATTTTTGCTTCTCTTCGGTCCGGTACTCGGCGCCATAGCCCCGGTCAGCAATGTTATGATCGCATCAGTCAAAGAAAACTCAGCCGCTGCACAGGCTGGCATCAAAGATGAAATGGTGATCACGCAGGTGGATAATACCACAATCCAGACTGCACACGACTTCTATGCTTATATGACTACCAGATCGCATGGCAAACCACTGACCGTGCACGTACAGGAGCGACAGACACGTAAGGTCTTCATCCTTGAGGCTGATGATATGGTTCTGCAGAGCGGGGTTGCAATCTGGGAGGTTCTCGAAGATTCTGCAGCATCGAGGGCGAATCTTACCGAAGATATGATTATTACGCAGATCGATGATACCCCGATCTATAATAGCACCGATTTCATCGCGTTCTTGAATACAACCGTCCCGGGTCAGACCGTCGAGATGTTCTTTGCAGAGGATAACGCAACTTTTGTGGAGCTTGGTTCCTCGCCGGACCGCAGTTGCGGGTATCTCGGCGTTGTCGCCACCACAAACCTTGAATTCGCCGGCATGTCGATCGGCGCATATCCAGCAGCAGAAACGCTCCATATCCTGCAGAAGATCCCTGCCATGATGCGCGGGATCGAGGGTTGGCTCATCGTATTTGCACTGCCGTTCATAGGGTTCGATGGCACCGGATTTACCGGATTTAGCAATACCATGCAGTTCTACGAGCCTGTCGGGTGGGCGGCAGGGTACGGCGTCCTTGTCTTCTGGATCGCAAACGCGCTGCTCTGGACGTTCTGGATCAACTTCTTTGCAGGGCTGTTCAACTGCCTTCCAGCGGTTCCTCTTGACGGTGGGCACGTATTCAGGGACACCATCCGCTTGCTGACCGAGCGGATGATCGGTGACCGCGATGCAGAGCGGTTGTCACAGATCATGGCAGCAGCGTTCGCCCTGCTGATCTTTGGTTCGTTCGCATTCATGATCTTTGGTCCGTATATCGTATACGGGCTATAGGCTTTCAATATGTCAGACGGTCTTACACATACCCGTACTTATGATACGTGACATCCAGTTTCCGCTTTAGCTCGGTGAGAAACAACCCATACATCTCGTGCGAAAATTCGATCCAGTCATTCTCCTGCGAAACCATCGCCTCAAAATTCGCCTCCGACTCTGTTTCTCCTCTGACGCCGAGGTCTTTTATCTCTTCCCAGTGTCTGCCGAGATATTCAAAGAGAGCAGTCTCTGCAAAGGTTTTTGGCACTGGTGGTGCAGAGATCGAGATCTCGTGCATCAGTTCGTGCTCTCTGATCTGCTCATCCTCTGTGATCTCTGACCGCTCAATCGCCTGCTGCAACGCCTGCCCGTTGATTGCACGCTTCTCATCGAAGCTGAGGGGGCGATAGCCGTGTGCAGCCACATGCCCGGTATACATCTCGTTCTGGATCAGTTCATGCTCGAGCACGAAGTGAAGCATCCGCTCATCCGCCTGATCGATGAACGCCTGATTGATCACAACGATCGGAAACCAGTATATCCTGAAGAAGAAGCGTCTGTTCATCGCAATGGCATAATCAAGGATGTTCTGTCGCTGCATAAAGATCGATGGTGAAAAAGCGACCATGTCTGTCGATAACAGCAGAATGCCCTGCAGCCTGTGGCTTCCGACCAGCCTCTCCAGCCGGGCGCGCAGATCATCAGGAATGGCAGTATACATCGATGGAGGGTCGCTATGATACTGCTCGCATCGATCAAGCACCCGCTCTACCACTGATCGTTCGGCGTTCCTCATCGGCATCGCTATGTCAGATGCCACCAGAGTGATCCACTGCCTGTAATGCTGCTCGAACTGTTTTCTCTCGGCTCTTGCCCTCTCAGCCATCTCGATTGCTTTTTTTATCCCGTTCATTTCGGCGCTATCTGTATCCTCATCCATCGGTATCAGGTATTCACATGGGGGGTAATGAAGATAACGAGATGATAAGTAACTACACAAAAGTTATGACCTCTCAATTTAATGCCCCTATACTCATAAGAGCACCTGTAATCCTGAGAGC
>DTYY01000276.1 GCA_012961645.1 Methanosarcinales archaeon
GTCAGAACGCTTCACACCAGATATAACAGTTTAATAGATAATTTAAAACATTTTAAAGATAAAAATTTGATAGATCTGGATTACGGCACAATAGAGGATGAAGAGATGACCACCGTGAATAACATCGTTTCCAGCATCAAACAAATTGAACCAGATACCTTATGCGAAGAGCGAAGCAAATACCAGAACATCAAGGAAATATATGCAACCATCGGCTTAAAAACCGAAGCGAATGAATACGACGAGGAGATCGTCCGTGTTAATCAGGAAATAGGCGATAATAAAGTAGTAGCAAAGAGTTACGAAGATGAAGCATTCAAATATGCCGAGGAATTTAAAAAAACGTCTGGAATTGGGTTTGTGCTGCATTATTCTGATTGCAGAGAGACTTACAGCGATGCCGTCAAAGAATACGAATCTGCGAAATCGGCATACGAATACATAGGAAGCGATTGTAAGAGCGATTATGGCCGGGTAAATGATGACATTGGTGAGATCGTGGAGAGGTTCGATCAACTCGAAAAATTCCGTTCTACAACCATCTTCCTTTCCATGTTTATTTTCGGACTGTTATTGATAAATGCAATCGGAGTGGAACGTAGAAGGATACCTGAAAGACGCATTGAGGAAAGATGCAGAAAACTCTGGAGATGAGATAACATGAGAAAAGAGATTCTTATACTGGTTATTATCACCCTTCTCATGAGTTTGTCGCATGCTCAGAGCATCAAGAGCATAAGCGAGCTGAAAGAGGAGATATATAACAATAAAAAAACAATGAATGAAGATATCTGTGGATACACCTATCTACAGAATACACTCTCCGATGGTGAGGAATTGATCAGAAATCACGAACTATCAAAGCTCCCGGTAAACGATCTGGCACATTTCCTGAATCATGTTCTTGATTTTGCCGACACCGCTGGGAAGGCTGATACTACATTCGAAGAAGGAAAATTTGACGACTCCATGGATGAACTGGATAGGTTGAAATCACTCAAAAGCATCGCAGAAAGTAAAAAAACAGTTCTTGTGCGTCAGGGATACAATGAATACTACGTGGATGATGCTTTGAAGAATATGGAGAGGACCATAAAAATGTGTGGGGATCGAAATTGCCTGGATTTGATCAAAAAAGCAGACGATTCCGGCAAACTTGATGATAAGGTATTTTTCCTGGATTATGCGATACAAATCTGCTGTGAATATAAATCAGAGGAGTGTGAGGATTTGAACATAAAGTCAGAAGACATCAAAAATGAAATCGAACGTAAGAAACGAGAAGCAGAGAACTATGAGGTAGGGGGAGACTTGAATCTGACCGCCGCGAGAGATGCCAAAATCAAATTATTTTCACTCGATTACTATGATAAATCGATAAAATACTACGATGAAGGCTATGAAATTTATGAGAATATTCTTGGGATGCGAGCATCTGATGCTGCGCGACTTAAGGAAAAGCGAGATGATGTAAAACTGGAACGATCAGACGTTTTTCAAGAGGTGTTAAAGAATTATAGCATATACTCTCTGATATCCCTGGTAGCGGTGGTACTCGGACTTCGCATAACAAAAAATTACCGTAGAGAGATTAGATTGAATAGAATGGTAAAGAGAGTTTTATAAGCGCTTAAAACCCAACGCATGTCCATTACAATCCTCAAACTCGGGGGAAGCGTCCTCACAGAGAAGACCGACACGCCCACACCGAAACCAGCCGCTATCAACAGATGCGCCAGCGAGATCGCATCATTCGTCCTATCAGCAGGCTCGGGCAGTCCGCTGATCCTTGTTCATGGTGCAGGATCCTTCGGGCATCCGCAGGCAAAGAAACATGATTCTCCGGACGGATTCACCAATTTCGGGATAATCGAGATCCATCGGGCTGTAACATCGTTAAACGATCTTTTAATCGAGGCGCTGATCAAAAAAGGTGTCCCGGCAGCGCCTGTGCATCCATTCGGTTGCATGGTGGCAGAAAACGGGCGCATCGCTGAGATGAAGACCGCTCAGATCGAGATGATGTTTGCCCGCGGCATCATGCCTGTGCTTCACGGCGATGTGGTTATGGACAGGGGGGCGGGCGCATCGATAATCTCTGGCGATCAACTGGCAACATACCTCGCGGTCAGATTCAAAGCAGCCCGCATCGGGTTTGGCACCGCTGTTGATGGCGTGCTCGCAGACGGTGCTGTAGTCCCACTGATCACGCGGGCAAACTTCGAGTCGGTGCGACCCCATATCCAGGGGTCTGAAGGTACTGATGTGACCGGAGGGATGCTTGGTAAGGTGCTTGAACTGCTTGAGGTTGATATTGATTCGTATATATTTAACGCTTCAAAGGAAACTGTGATCGCCGGGTTCTTAGCAGGCGATGAACCCGGAACAAGGATAACAGGGAGGGCAGAGGCAGCCTGTAAATAAGTGGAGCCTGATGGAGATAAGGAGAGGGACATGAAACGATCGTTTACCATTCAGGTCTTCCTCATGACAATCGCAGTCGCTCTCACCGGATGCGTAGCCGATCAGGAATGGAGCGTTGATGATGACGGATTTTTAAGATATCAGGAATGCGAACCAGAGTTTCGGTTAACTCTGCTTGAAAGAGCTGATAATTACACGCTTCATGGTGTCAACTTTACGAGCAGGGGTGCAAATATCGAGGGGCTTTTGCGCCTGCCGCATACGGAAAATGGAGGAGACCGTGTTCCTGGCATCGTGCTGCTACCCGGCGCAACCGTGACCAAGGAGGGCGAACAGGGGCTTGCAACGTATCTGTGCGGTCTTGGTTACGCAAGCATTGCAATCGATCAGCGCAATCTCGGCGGCATCGATATGGAAGGTGACCTAGGCGGGTTTCTGCATGATGAAGAGCCCACGCAGCACAAGATGGTGCATGACGCGCTCTGTGCAGCCAGAGTCCTGCGAGAGCAGCCGACGATCGATCCTGACAGGACTTTGTACCTTGGCGAGAGTAATGGCGGCAGGTTTGCGATCATCGCATCAGCACTCGACAGGGATGCGTGCGGTGTGGTCGCGATCAGTACGTGCGGTTACGGAATCGATTCAGCGGTAGCATCCGGGCAGATACGGGACCATGAAATGGTCCGGTTCTACAGATCGATCGATCCTGACACGTATCTGAATGAAATCAGCCCGAGAAAGTTTGTGATGATTCATTCCGTAAACGACACAATCATTTCTTACGATAGCGCACAACAGACCTACATGAAGATCGCGGGTCCGAAATCGCTGCACACCGTTCAGAAGGAAGGGCATGGGTACTGTGCTGAGATGGATCCTTTTCTAAAAAGAGAGCTTGAAGAGATATTTTCGCATGTTTCATGAACCTTTGACCCCTGAATCACGAATCATTTGCGACTATGTCCAATAGCTGCCTGTGGACATGTCCATTGGACGCAAGCATACTCACCCTTGATGCGATCGAAAGCTTGCCATCAAGCGGCATTCCGGCGGTATCGGTGACCTTGCCACCTGATTCCTCGATTATGAGCTTTCCTGCAGCGATATCGGTGATCCGCAGGTATCTGCGAAAGTCAACGAAGGCGTCCAGAACGCCAGAGGCAACGTAACAGAGTTCGAGTGACGAACATCCAAGTACCCGAATTCTCCGCACGATCCTTCCGAGATCGATCACTTTTGTCGAGTCTGTCCGGTATGCATAAGCAGTCACACTCAATTTTTGCAGTTTACTGACTTTTGACACGTTGATACGCCGTTTATCGCAGTAAGCCCCCTTACCAGCCTCTGCGTGATAGAAATCACCTGAATGCAAATTCGCAACGAAACCAAGTGAGATATCAGCAAGATCAGCCCCACCGATGGCAATGGAGACCGAATAAAACGGGATACCAGCTACCACGTTAAACGTTCCATCGAGCGGATCAAGGACGACGGTGAAATCAACATCGCTCTTCTGGATATCCTGACCACTTAGGCCTCCAAAAATAACTTTTTCACCACATTCTTCACTTATAAGCAATATCTTCCGTCCATCAGACTTTAAAACATCGAGTGCAGCATTCTCTGCTATTTCATCGATTTTTTTTGTGGGTGTACCGTCTGCGCCGGTGTAAAGTTCCCTCCCTGACTCTGGCGTGCCGATGATAGGTTCAATCGCATCGGTGATCGCAGCAGAGATCTCGGTGCAGAGTGTCAGCATGTCCATAATTTAATAATGGGGTGAATGGATATAAAAGGGGAGCGGTCAACAGTATGTATCGATGAAGGAAATACCCGGCGGCGTGTGCGCTGTTCGCGGCGTACGTGCCCATGGAATCAAGGAAGGAAGGGACGGACTTGCCGTGATCACAGGAGAAGGAGAATCTACCTGGGTTTTTACGAAAAATAAGAATTCATGGTACTGTAAAAAGCAGATTAGTAGTCTATGAAGACGAAAAACCAGATGTTAAGGAATTGATTCAAAAAACTATAGAA
>DTYY01000277.1 GCA_012961645.1 Methanosarcinales archaeon
CATGAACGCTTCGCCAGTACAGAGGCAGGCAGTTGGCGTGGTGCTCAACTATTTCCCGGAAAGGGGCGCTGCGGCTGTAAGGCTGCTTGAGAAGGGTCTGGCTGTAGGAGACAGGATCATCATCGAGGGAGCCACCACATACCTTGAGCAGGAGGTGGGATCACTGATGAAGTCTGGGAGATCGATTTCTGAGGCGGAAAAGGGATTAGAAGTCGGTCTGGGCGTGCAGGACCGGGTCAGGGAGAACGATCGGGTCTTTAAGGTGGAAACATAAGAATTTCAGCCACAGTCTGTGAGAGCAGTTGCGCAGCTATTCCGAAAGTAGCGGTATTCAAAATTCACTCTTATCTTCCAATAGGTTTACAAACACAGTCCTCCAAGTCAATAATGTGAAACCGATATCCGAATACGTCCCGCTCGTCGGTATGGCTGGATTCATCGTCATCGTGCAGGTTCTTGCGCTGGCAATGGCAAGTCCGATGGAAGAAGAAGGGATGCAGGCATTCGAAAACCCATCATCGGTCTGGAATCCGGTGTATTATATCATACTAATACTGTTATTTACGGCATTCATCCTCTTCGTGATCAAGACGAACAAAAAGTACATCCTCCATGCGATCCTGCTGTTTGCAGTAGCAGCAACCATGTATTACGTCTTTATTACATTTATAGGCATCATACCCTCCCTTCTCCTGACAGCAGCACTCACCACACTCCTGTATAAGTTTCCTGAGTGGTACGTGGTTGATGTCACAGGACTCCTCGTCGGAGCGGGCGCAAGCGCAATCATCGGGATATCACTTGCGATCATTCCAACACTCATCCTGCTGATCATTCTCACGATCTATGACATCATCTCGGTTTACAAGACAAAGCACATGATCACTCTCGCCGAGGGCGTGATGGAGCTACATGCACCGATCCTCTTTGTGGTTCCGAAGCGGCGGGATTACTCATTCATGGAACAGGATTTTGCAGCAGAGGATGGTGGAGAGCGCGGCGCGTATTTTATGGGGCTTGGTGATGCGGTGATGCCCACGATCCTCGTAGTATCAGCCAACATATTCAGCCCTGCCGGGTGCATGGTGCTGCAGCTGCCGTTGCTCGGGGAAGTCGCTCTCCCGGCGGTCCTTGCAGCGATCGGTACGCTCATCGGATACGTCGTGCTGATGATTGTCGTGATGGGGGGAAAGCCACAGGCAGGACTGCCTTTTCTGAATACGGGCGCAATCATCGGTTTTGTGGTCGGATGTGTCGCTGGAGGCATTCCCGTGATACCTGCAGCACTGGCAATCACGAATACCGTGCTAAATACCGTGCTATGAATAGCTGCAGAAAGAGGTGAGAAGGGATGTCACTCCCTTCTTCTCAGTGCCACAGATCCAGCCACCGCCAGAAGTACGATCATGAGTACCATGCCGTGTGGCGTCAGTGTCGGGACAGGTACTGGTGGTATCGGGGGTTGGGTCTCTGTGGTTGTGATCGTCACAGGCACGCTCAATGCTTCAGGAGCACTCGTCGGTCCTATGAATATCATCCCATCATACTCTCCTACCATATCAGGGGCAGTGTATGTCACTGTGAAATCGCATGGTGTATCTGCCATTATAGCCCCGGCTGGAGTATCGCTGACCATCAGATCGTTTCCATTGATTATGTTCACCGTGCAATCGAAGGTCGACGTGCCATCGGGTATACCAAATCCATGCACAAATACCCAGTATCTTCCATCGTCCGGCAGAATAACCGAGACCTGCTCATCTGCAGAGGGTGCGGCCGATGATGCGATCATCTCGCTTGGTTCAGGAATGCCATCGCCGTCGGAATCATGTATCAGATACAGATCTATATCGATACTCTCTGAACTGGTGGTTGAGACCTCGATTAACCCGGCACCAGATATCATGTACTCGCAAGTCCAGCTTGAGGTCATCGGATTATACGGGTCATCCTGCATGATCGTTTGATCTGCATAATCCTGTGGCTGTGAAAGTCCATACGCCTGCACACTGAGTCCTGAGAGATCCATTCCAGACACAAACTCGAATGTTTGCCCCCCCCGTCGTTCCAGCAGGTACTGTCTGACTCATTTCTGTCGGGTTTAAGGATATGGTTGCCACTTTTCCTGATATCTTCTCTGAGAATGACTGCCCTGCATAAAGGACGTTGTGCAGCACGATCTCATGCAACCCGGTGCTCACATCCGCAGCTATTATCTCCTCTGCTCCATCGGTGGTGGTATCGAACCTGAACTTTCCGCTTCCCATATATGTATCAACACTGCCGCCATACAAGTCCAGCGTGTAAGGACCATATCTGGGATCAGGGGTGAACGGATCAGACGTCGGACCCAGCACATGCACATCTATGTCTGTTGGCACATTCTCCCAGGTGACATCGATTAACAATTTACTTCCGGGATTGATTTCCGCATCATCCGGTATGTCTGTGAAGTAGAATCTCCAGTCGCCAACTTCGTACCTCCAGTTCCAATCAAAGCCTCCAAATACCTTGCTGTTGTCGTACAGGTCACTGGTCGGCGTATTTCCGCCAAACCCGAATGTCGTTGTATCTGCTGCCACATTCACAATTACCGGGACTGTGGTCTCATCGGTGCCATCACTTACCAGGATCTTTCCTTGATAAAGCCCGATGTCAGCATCTGCTGGTATGTCTATGGTTGCATCAAAGGTGGTGTATCCTCCTGCTGGCAATGTAAAAGTGACCGGGCTTTCAGTAATCCATGTCCAATCCGCATCCTCGTAGAATTCCATCTGGATATGGACACTGGTACTTCCCGAGCCAGTATGGTGCTGAAGACCTAACAAAATCCCATCTGCACCACGAAGTTCTGGATCGTGGAGGAAGACCTCGTTGATGTCAGCATAGTTGTAACCATACGAGAATCGATTCAGTTCGTATCCAGAATCTCGATCAACCTCGTCAGCCTGAACCACGCCATCTCCATCATCATTCCAGTAGACTCCATCAGAATCAAGGTCGGTCCACTTGTAGATGAGTAGTCTGTACACCTCATCATATCCGTAATCACCATCATGATCGAACGCACCAAAATCGATGTAAGAAGTAGCCTTCAAAAGGTCAGTCCCTGATGGTATCTCTCCTGTTATGTCTATCAGATAATCAGGTTCTGTAAACTGGTATTCGTCCTCCAGAGAACCATCGGCATCGATCACGGTCGTCCATACTCCGGTTCTTTCCAGCACCGAGTCTGATACGGTCGCAGTCACCGAACTGGCTGTATCATGGTTTTCCACTGTGAGTGTCAGAGTATCGGACTTTCCAGGGCTTATTATCCTTGAAAATGCATCATATTCCGTGCCTCGGTAGTCTCCAACCGCCCAGGATGCAGGTTTGACCATCAATCCACCCATGTCATTTGCTACCATGGTTGCTCGATTCGCATTGGTGAATCCAGCGCCTTGCTGCAGCACATCATAATTTATGCTGTCTGCTCCTGACATGAGAATATTTCTTGCAAGTTCCGAACCCGGGAACACCCCATTCTTCTGGTGGTATGCATCATACACCAGTGCCAGTTCACCAGCAGTTGCCGGCGTTGAAAGGCTTGTCCCACCCCATGTATCCCATGCAGTGTATCCATCTCCCCACTGGTTCAATGGTAGATCGCCTGCTGCCCCTGATCCCACTGTAACGACATCTGGGTCCACCTGTCCTATTGCATTTGGTCCTCGATTCGAGAATGGTATCACATCCCCCCAGTTGTACTGCGCCGGATCAGTGACCGGCTCGTAATCCCAGTAGCTGGTGGATGCGCCGACGCTCACAACTCCGGGGCTCAGAGGACTTGCTGCTGTGCCATATCCGAATCCGCCGTTACCGGTTGATGCAGTGAATGTTGCCCCTGGATTATAGCTTGTTGTTATATCATCCATGAGTCTTGACTCAAAGTTCCATCCATCGTTTATTATATATGAATCTCCGAAGCTGCAGCTCACGATCTGTGCCTCGTCTCCGGTCCCTGGTACCCCATCGTATCCTTCCACTGCAAAGTAGTACATATCCCAGAGCCAGAAGTTATAGATATTTCCTACCGCTATTATCTTTGCATCAGGTGCCATACCCTGCACAAACCCATCCCGGGCATTCCACGAACTCTCTCCGGTCCGTCCCTGGGCTGCGACGGCTGAGGCGCAGAGTGTTCCATGATCATCTAAAAAGTCGAGAGAACCCATAAACGCGACAAGATCGCCATTGTCCGGGATGGTTAACGGGAGTTCCCACCAGTATGCAAGCACATCTGAGTATGGTATCGGATTCACGCCGTCTGCAATGAAATAGACCATACCACCTGAAACGTCTGCATATCCATCCGAGTTTAGGTCGCGCCATGATATTTCATCTCCTCTAACACACGCCTTTTCATCTGTAAAGTTCTTGTCATTGTTCAGATCCACATACACGGTGTCATACACCCCGGCAGTGGTGCTGTCTACCACGAGAACTGCAACGTACTCAGAGTGCCACCATTCATACAACATCTCGTCCGGGTGCACTCCCACATGATAGGTTCCGCTCTGGCTTACGATTCCAGAGACATTGTAACCGTAATCATCAAGTATCCCATCCGCTGGTGAAATATCCATATCCGCGTTGCTTGTGTCAGAATACCAGCTTCTAATCTCTGGAAATGCTGCGCCTCCGGATACTAAATAGTACAGCATGGAATACGGGTCAAACGCGATGGGCCATCCATAATAGGGTGAAGCGGGATCTTCGATTCTTGCCTGTGTTCCCTGCAGATCTGGATGAGCAAAGTCAACTCCAGTGTCCAGGACTGCAACTCTGGTATCGGTTCCTGTGAATCCATTAACCCATGCGTCTTGGGCACCATGCGCTGATGCAGCAAGCCACATATCTGGCGCTGGAGGAGACGCGGGTCTTTCTGGATAGATTCTGTTCTTTACAGCACCCTCG
>DTYY01000278.1 GCA_012961645.1 Methanosarcinales archaeon
AACCGGTAATATTCGTCCAGCGCACGCTTAAATTCGTCCCGATTGATACCACCATTTCCAAAGAACCGGTCCGGAAGCGTATCATCGGCTCGTGTGAACCCTGCACGCAGATTGAAGACGCGCTCAAGATTCCATATCCGCTCGCCTGTGCGCAGCAGATCCTCTGATGTGTATGAAACTCCTGTTACAGCGCTAAGCATGTCCGAATACTCCTCTGCCGAGAGAGCAAATGATGAAAAGCGACACATCACAAGCGAATCCATCGCAGCCGAGAGATTCTGAAAGATAGAGACCAGTCCTGGCTTCCCGATGAGGGTGCGCCGGTCGATCAGCTTCGGTTTGCCGATGATCTCGGGCGCAACCATGTATGCACGCGTATGACACCCGCCGCGGTTTGATGTCGCATAAGCCAGCGCCTGTCCGAGCAAGCCCCGAGGATCGTATCCGGGCAGTTCCATCCCTTTTGAGTGTATGCTCGCCTCTCCCGCATTCCTCACCTCTGAGTATGCCCTTGATCCCATGCCAAGTTCGCCTCCTATCCCCTCCCTCTCCCCGATCATGGAGACCAGTTCGGTCAACTCGTGCGTCTCTCCGCATATCTCCTGATGGCAGGCGATGGTTGAACCGCACGAGATCGTATCCATACCATAATCGTTGCATATCCGATTTGCATCCGTGATTTTATCAAAATCGTCATTATCACAGTCAGGTCCGAACATCGCGATCGTTTCATATTCCGGAATCTCGATAAGTTCTCGCGTACTGCGTTTGCATGCAACAGAGCATCTGTGACACGAATGCCGCTTCAAACTGTAATTTTCTCTGATGTATTCGCCGGATATCGACTCGACATCCGCGATTCGCACATCCCTGAAGTTTCTGACAGGCATCAGTTTAAAATAATTTATCAGACTCACAAGCGACGGAGTTCCGTAAGTTGAGAGGCTTTTTAGTGCGGGATTTGCACGCAGCAGCCGCAGAATCTCTTCTCTGGCATCCCTGAACCCTTCCTCGTCAGCAACACCGGGTCTGCCAGTACCGCGCAAAACGATCGCTTTCAGATACTTCTGTCCCATCACAGCACCGATGCCGCCCCGCCCGGAAGCATGGACACGGTCATTCATAATGCTTGCGAACCGGACGCCACGTTCCCCGGCACGCCCGATACATGCAACCCGCCCGTCATGTTCAGCCGTCAGGAGTTCAGTTGCCTCGCGCACGTTCGTCCCCCATAGGCTGGACGCATCGTCGATGCTCATGTCATCATCATCGATTCTGATGTACACTGGGGCATCAGACTCCCCGGTGATGATCAACGCGTCAAGCCCGGCGCGTTTTAATTCGCTTCCGAAAAAGCCCCCGCCGCTTGAATCAACGATCGTGCCAGTAAGCGGCGACTTCGTGACAAAGGAGTGCCGCCCTGACATCGGCGCAATGCCTGTGAGCGGACCAGCTGCGAGTATTAGTGGGGCAGAGAGCGCGTCTGCCGCCGGGTCTACCATGCTGTAAAGGAGGACTGCGCCAAGCCCTCTTCCACCAAGAAAGCCTCTTGCAAGGTCTTCCGAAAGCCGGGCGCGTCTGATTATTCCCTGATCAAGATCGATTGTAGTGATCTTTCCGGTCCAGCCGTGCATGTTCATAGATGGCACCACCTGTACTCTCTTATCGGTGATGGCAGATATATCTCACACATTCCAGTGCAACGAATGATTCGAATGATTCGCAGTGAATGGGTGACCACCACACAGCAGTGGGGAACCCTTGCCACATCAAGCCCAGAGTCGCTCATCTCCTGCGCCACAGAAGAACCGCAGCAATCCCTGCCGCTGCGCCGATGATCACGATCATCCTGACCCAGATCGAAGCATCCATTCCGCCCATTTCAGCCCCCTCTTCTCCATACGGTCTTGTCGGAATCCCCCTTGCGATCGGCGTAACCCGTGTGGTAGGCGCCTGGGTGGGTGGTGGGGGCGGCGTTGTGACCGATAATTCGACAGACTGCCACGTATACGGATCGTTTGCGATGTTGTCTGCAATTCTGACCGTGTACGTCCCTACAGATGCATTCTCGCTTGCATGGATCGTTATCTGGTACTCGGCAGCCTCTCCAGTATCGATGGTCTGCGATTGCACCGGAGATACCGTTATTCCGGGCGGCAGGTCCTGAAATATGAGACTGGCGTCATAGCAGAGGTTCCCATGATTCGTGATCGATATACAGGATGCTGCAATCGATCCCTGTTGAATCTCGATGGGCGGGATCGTGCCCGGCGTGGCATAATCGATGTATGCCGAGTCATCCTCTATGACAGATGCCGCCGGATTTACAAGCACTGACCACACCAGCAGTGCACAGATGATCGGTTTCATCAGTATGTAATACTTTTTCGTATGATGGATGTATAAGACTTACGCCGATATTTGAGCGATGGTTTGAAGGGGCACAACCTGAACTTTCTGGTGAAGTTCTGGAGAGTGGAGTGGTTATATGGGTAGAGGGCGAACCGGAGTTATCCTGTTATTTGTATAAATAGTATCGCATAATTTAAGATCAGAAACTCGCCCGCAAAAGGTGAAAGAGGCATACCCTGATGC
>DTYY01000279.1 GCA_012961645.1 Methanosarcinales archaeon
AGTAAAAGAATTTTTTAGAACCTTCATGATATTGATCTACTCATCAAATAATGTAATCAGTTCCCGCTCTCCCGCTGGAAGCACCCGATAGATCCGCAAATCCCCATCATCGATCTCGATCAAGTTGTAGCACTGTGTCGTCCTTGCCTTGATTTTGTTCGAGCATGCTGTTCCAGCATTCAAAACGAGCATATCATCCAGTCTCCAGACCCATGGCACATGCCTGTGCCCACAGAGTACGAGATCAACATCACAGTGATTGAGCAGTTCAAGCACATCCCCTGAATCCACAGGTATCTGCTCCTCACGCCCTGTCATCGGTACCGGGATCAGGTGATGATGGAGTGCAAAGACCCTGAAACTACCTGTTTCAAAGTTCTTCGCAATCCACTCATACATATCCCTGCCGATGTGCCCATCATCGATGTCAGGCTGGGATGAATCCACACCGACAACCGCAACTCCGCTCGAGTAAAGACAGGAGGATCGCGCCCCAAAGAAATCCTCAAAGAACAGATAACCGACGTTTCTTGAGTCGTGGTTTCCAGGGACGATCACCTTATCTCTGCAATCGATCCGATCAATGAACTCTTTCGCATCTTTGAACTCAGGATGAGAACCGTTCTGGGTCAGATCACCTGTGACGACCACGATGTCTGGAGAGATCTCATTTATGCTCTGCACCACAGATTCTGCAACATCTGCAAGAAAGTGGGCACCTGATACATGAAGATCCGATAGATGCACGATCTGTGTCATTTATTACCTCACAGGTATGAATCGCACCTCCGAAACGATCCTCTGCCCATCTTCTGAGAGCACGAAGTCGAGGAATGTCTGCTCATTGGCATCCGGATCTCCTTTTGTGATCATCCAGAGCGTCCGTGAGATTGCGTACCTGCCGTTTAGAACGTTCTCGATCGTGGGCTCGATGTCATCGAGTTTCACAGCTTTGACATCAGGATTGACATACCCGAGAGACAGAAAGCCGATGGCTTTCTCGTTTCCAGCAACGGTCGCCCGCACCTTGCCATTCGAGTCCCGGATGATCGCGTGGTCTGTGATCTCCTTCTTGATCGGCTTCAGAACAACCTGCTCGAAGCAATCTCTTGTCCCTGAGCCCTCCTCTCTGGAGACCACCATGATCTCGGAGTCCTCTCCTCCAACATCCTTCCAGTTTGTGATCTCGCCTGTGTATATGCTCTGCACTTGCCCGATCGTGAGGTCACTGACAGGGCTGGATGGATGGACGATGATGGCAACGCCATCGCGTGCGATGGCATGCGCCACAAGATCCGGGCACTTCTCCTTCTCAGAATCTTCCAGATCACGGGATGCATCTCCGATGTCCACTGTGCCGTCAGCAACGGATTTTATGCCGTGCGAGGATCCGCCGCCAGATACATAGATCTGACTGCCATGATGTCTCTCCATGAAGACGCGTGTGCATTCCTCTGCTATCGGAAGAACCGTTGTCGAACCTGCGATCTGCAGTTTCACGACATGTCCAGTATCTCTGTTGCCGATACAACCCGATCCGAAAAGCGTTGCTGTGATCGCTGCGATCACAATTGCCATAGCCATGCACGGCAAAAACCTCTGTGTTATGGTGGTTTTTCCATTGGTGTATCACCATGATTACGTACACAACGGTGACATATATACTTTTTCCCAATAACTGTATATATTTTACACGATTTACATATCTGATCGGTATGGTATATACTCCATCGTTCATGGTATACACTCGACTACGCATCCCTGCGCTCCAGTATTGCGTTGGTGATCAGATTCACGAGGTTTTAGCCCACGCGATCCACTCGACCCTATAGTTATCTTCGCGAACTCCAGGGTCAAGCATCCCATCAGGCGCGGAATATGGGCGCGGGCGAGATACTGCTTGCAGGCAAGGATCGAGATGGGCTAAAAAGATGGTTATGACATTTCTGTGACGAAAGCTATCGCTGAAAGTCTGTAGATATTTCTTGTGTTGGGCATCAGGCGGCGTAGGGACGGTGGAGCGCATCAGCGACACAGAGGAAGATATGCTTTCATCGATTCAAAGCAGTACTGACATCAGCCCCCGGCATCGTTAAGTTTAAGTAAAATAACAATGATTGATCTTTTGAATTAAACAAACATCTATCATTGAAACAAGATGGCTTCTAAACCCGGGAGTTCCCATAATGGACAAGATCATCAAACAAATCACCGACCCGGAACTGATTTCAAAAATAGAGCAGGTGATCCCGTTCCACGGATATCTCAGCACCGGTGCATTCATAGGTATCCAGATGTTTAACATCGCAAAAGATGTGCTCGGCTTCCATGATGGTGAGCGTATATACGTGACATGCGAGACGCACAACTGCATCCCCGATGCTTTTCAGGTGCTCGGGAGCGCAACCATCGGGAACAAGGGTATGCGAATCATGGACTCTGGAAAGATGGCAGTTGTGGTGAACAAGCAAGTTCCAATGGGCGTAACGTCTGCACGCGGGATCAGAATATATCTCGACCCTCTTAAGACTGAAAAATACCCAAAGCTGCACGCCTGGTACCTGAATACAGAAAAGATCCCCCACGAAGAGGCGATCCCTGAACTCCTGAAAGCCGGGGCGGATGTGTACAGCCACGAAGCGATCGATATTACAGTTCCTTTAAAGCCTGCCAAGTACGTAAAAGTGTGTGGAAAGTGCGGTGAATGTTTTGTCCGGCACGGAGAGGAGGTTTTCTGCAGCACATGCACAGGTACGTGATTATGGAGGGAATGTATGAACGAACTATTATTTCAGACAAAAGATGACAAGCAACTGGTGTATATCCCGGAGAAGTGTAT
>DTYY01000280.1 GCA_012961645.1 Methanosarcinales archaeon
CCGCCACCACGCACTCACTCACATCGCGAGCATCGATGGGGCATACTACAGCGGACGGCATGACCTGGTAGATGCTCGCATCGGTCGAATAGCAGTAAAGCGTCGGGAGATCGGTGTATACCTCACCTCTCACATTCCGGAGTGCTTTTTTGATGCGGTTCATCTCGTATCCTCGATATCGAAAGCAGCGTATCTGCAATCTCTGAGTTCGTCTTTGCAATCGATCGTTCTGGCGATTATCCCGCAGTATTCCTCCTTCTTCACAGGTTCGCCAGTCCATCAACTCTATCTTTGCGACCAGGGATTTAGAAGTTTTCTGCCTTATGAACTGATTTTTACTCGAGTTCTCCCGGGAATCCACCCTCGTCACCAATCAGCGGCTCTTCAGGAGATCCGGACTCCTCAGCCTCCCCTTCCACGCGCCCGAGATACCATGTGATGAATTCGGTGTACAGAATGATTGCAAGCATCGCTGACCAGATGAAGAGCAGTATGTGGAGGTTGTTGATCGGTATCAACCCGTCTCCGAGCACCGCGTGTTGATATGACAGGAAATCGACCGACTGGTCAGGGATCATCAGAACAAAGAGCAGGGGTATGCCGAGCAGCGCGGTTGCTGCGATGAACGACGAGAGCCGGATCAGGAGTATGAACATAAGCACGGTGTACAGCAAATATAATATTATCGATATGAGTGTCATATTCATCTCTCCCTACCCTGCATTGCGCAGCATCAGATACCCTGCCACGATCGGTATTAAAAATATGCAGGCAAACAATATAAAGATATGTATCAGCAGCATGGCAAGCTCGCCGCGGCTGATGACCTCAGATTGGGTCTGTGCCGGCGCAGAGGTCCTCTCCGCACCTCCCACACTCCCCAACCTTTCAGCATCTTTCATGCTTCCGACCGGATTCGATTGCACGGAACCAGTATTGCCGTAATCGTCCACGAACCTGACGACCGCTGGTGGCAGCGAGTCCATATCCTCAAACTGGATGATGTAGGAGTGATTGTACGACTCCTTAGGCAGGATCCGCGCCTTTCCAGCCGTATTACCACCGATCACGATGATGCCGGCCGGGATCTCGTCAACGACCTCGATGTCGGCTGCATGGTCGCCACCGTTCTCGATACGGATGACCACCTGTCTGGTATGTTCATCGAGCGTCGCAAGCAGCATCTTCTCTGCCGTGATCACAGATCCATGCACCGTGATGCTCCCTGGAAGTGAGGATACGGCATACCCATCATACACTGCCGTACATGCCGGAACCTCGAAGGTCCCGACTTCCCTTGCAGCCAGATGATATGTGAAGTTCCTGAAACTGTGCGGACCAAGCCTGAATGTCCATCTGTCTGGGGGGGCTGTTCCGGTATCGGTTTCGATCACAAACCCGTCAGGTACGATATCGGTGAGTTCTATATCTGTGCCATCGTCCCTGAGATTCAGAATGGTGATGTTGACCGTTGCCGATTCTGGCAAGGTCAGCTCATCTGGCGTGACCGATTTCCGGGCGATTATGTATGGAGTTATCTGAGTCTCTCTGTTGCAATTGACTGAATAACCATCTCCGTTCCAGATATATCCGGTTACGCTCGCAACAATCGAGATATTGGAGGGATATGGTAGTACCGGTGGATAGATCGTCATGTTACAGATATCAGTCGAATAGATCGCCTGATACCACATAGAGAAACTTCCCCAGAACGTCTCATTAAAGACCGCATTGCTGGTGGTATCGGGCTTTATGCTCACCTGCACGTCGAGGAGAACGTCCCGAACCGGAACAAAGTCGTTCTGGATGGTTATACCGCACTCAATCACCTGGTCTGGCTGATAAATATCATGTACGCTGATATTTATGACCAGATCTGGTGTCAATGGGCGATACGTCTCAATTATGGAATAGTTGTCCTGCAAAGAACTGACGCACACCTTCAGCAACCCATCGTAAATACGTGAGTCTTCGACATTGAACCGGTCAGAAGCGAGATGAATATCACCCTTCTGGATGCTCAGATTCACAGATCTGTCTGTGAAATCGATGATACTGATCAGATAATCCCCGGTGGAGCAGTTCTCACCGACCGACAGGTTGAATGCGTCCTCTTTTGCCCACAGTTTCTCCTTACCGTACATGTATGTTTTGGCTGTCACTGACTCATTCTCGATCCGGATGAGGTTTATCCGGAATCGATCAAAATATGTTTCGATGTCGCCTTCGGACATGAAATAGCGGTCGATGAACTGCTTGTTCTTGTACAGCACCAGCATTGCGCTGTTATTGCTGATCTCGCGCAGTTTTATGGTGTAATCGCCGATAACAGCGCGCTCGCTCATGTTGATCTCGTATACACCCTGACAGATCCATACATCATCCTCGCAACAATCTCCCGCCGCATATACGCAGGTCATGACCAGTGCGGTTGATATGAGGATAATCCTCACCCACATTATGTAATAAAATGGTGCGCAAGGCGGTTTAAGTTTTTGCAACGAAGGTGCAAATATTCAAAGCCCGATTCACGAAGATCGCAGATGAGCATAATGGGTATTTCTGTCATAGCAGAAGACGATCTCACCTCGATGGGGGTCCGAACCGGATTTAACAGGCTGGAACTCCGTTTTCATCCCATCCCCGTTTCTCATAATACATCATAAGAGCGCTTTCGAAGTATTCACGGTCAAGTGACTCTCCTGCGTGCACCCCGGTCTTGATCGCGGTATCAAAGACACGGTCAGGCAGATAATCGTCCTTTTTGCTGGTTCCAAGCTTTATATTCATCATCCGTGTCAGATCATAGATATGTCTTGATCGCTCGAAGAGGTCATCGAGGGTGAAAGGCACGCCCGTTGCCGCAGCAAACATCTCTGCATAAAGGTGCTCATCGAGCCCGAGTTCGATCCAGGGAAGCCTGCATACGCCGAGACAGTCGAATAGTGGGCGCACAGTCTGGTGATAGATCACAAGATCGACACGCTGCGCAAGCGTCCAGTTGCTCCCGAGTTCGATCTCCTTTGCAAGAGGCCATGCCCGCGTGTGATGTGCGCCGATGTCAGAGGTCCCATATCCAAGTGCCATGGCAACACCGATTCTTGCATCGTAAGCGGTCATCTCAAGACCTTTTGTATGCGATATGAGACGCTCAAGTTCAGGAAAACGTTTTATCAACCCATACGTCCCTTCAGCAACAACATCTCCGATGCCCTCGCGATATGCGATCTTCTCGACCATCGAAAGAACTGAATCTCCGTCCCCCCACTTCAGAGTCATCCCATCCAGATCATCGGGCTTGAGAATGCCCTGTTCATATCCATCGATCAGTACAGCGATCAGATTGCCTGTGGAGATGGTGTCAAGACCGAGTTCATCACACCGCATATTCGCACGCATGATCGCAGCAAAGTCAGATACGCCAACATTTGAGCCAAACATACAGGCGGTCTCGTATTCGGGACCCTCGGTCACGGTCCCTGCATACTTCCCGTCCTTTGCCAGACAGATGTTCCCGCATGCCATCGGGCAGGCGAAACAGGCGGTGTCCCCGATCTTGTAACCAAGCATCGTATCGCCGTTGATGCTGTCTGCGAGATCGAAATGAGCGTCATTGAAGTTGTGGGTCGGCATCACACCTGCCGTATTCATGTAATCGATGACCGACATCAAGCCCTGCTGCTGCCACAACCCGAAGAGATGGTGGTTCTTCAGATAATCGAACGCCTTGTCGCTTGCAGCGATTAGCCCGTCCATATCATAGACCGGAAGGTCGCGGGAGCCTCGAACCGCGATGGCTTTGAGGTTCTTTGGCCCAAAGATCGTTCCCATGCCTGTGCGTCCGGCATTTCGGCTCCATTCGGTGTTGACACATGCAAACTTGACCAGATTCTCTCCGGCAGGTCCGATCGCAGCGACCCTGACCTCGATGTCACCGAGATCCTCCTTTACTGCACGTTCGGTGTCAGTGGACATCTTTCCCATGTAAGGGGACGCGCTCGCAATCTCGATACCGCCGTCATCGATGCAGATGATCGAAGGCGCATCAGCCCTGCCTGCGATTACCAGGGCGTCGTATCCTGCCTGCCGAAGCTCAACACCGAAGAGTCCACCCATGCTGCTGTCGCCATATATCCCTGTAAGCGGTGATATCGATACAAAGGAGTTCTTGCCTGATGCAGGGAGGTACAAGCCAGAGAGCGGACCTGGCGCGATCACCACGATGTTCTCGGGACCGAGCGGTTCGAGATCAGGGTGTTTCAGCAGGTTATCCCAGACGATCTTTGCACCCCAGCCCCTTCCACCGATGTATTTCAGCGCAAAGTCGTCACCGACCTCGGTTACGACCGATTTTCTCCGGGAAAGGTCGATATTAAGTATCTTCTTTGTGTAGCCGCCTTTGATCTTCATTCAACGTTTCCTTCGCATTTGTATATCTTCTTCATCCGTACTTGCTCAAGTATGTTGTGGTTTTGGGTGATTGGACACAGAACAGCGGGTCCCCACGCGCCCGATCACAACATCAACATTTACATCCGCGCCCTCCAGATATACAACCAATGTCTGAGATGCCGTCTGACGATCCGGTCGAGATTCTGGTGCGCCTTGCAAAGGATCGCGAGATCGACCCGTGGAATATCGATATCATCGAGGTTACAGACAAATTTCTCCAGCAGCTCGAAAAACAGCGGTTCGATCTGAGTTATTTCGGACGGACACTCCATTACGCTGCGATCCTCCTCCGGATGAAGGCTAACGCTGCAATAGAGAAGGAAGAGCAAACAAAAGAAGAGAGAGAGGAGTTTGATCACTTTGATGTTGAGGAGTATCCGATACCAGAGCCGAGGATACGCAGGCGATCAAAACGACCGGTAACGCTTGACGAGCTTATTTCCGAGTTGAAGAAGGCTGAAAAAGTTGAATTGCGGAGAAGATCACGAAAGAAAGAAGATGACGAGAAAACAGCGATCACAACAGAAGATGTTCTTAAAATTGCGCACGAGGAGAATATTGAGCAGAAGATTGTGGAGATGCAGACGATCTTGCACGAAAAATTCAAACACAGCGACGTTGTAACATTGAGCGAGTTGCTAAATCAGGGTGGCGACAGGGTCCTTGCCTACATATCGCTGCTGTTCATGGCGACCAGAAAGCAGATATGGCTGGAGCAGCCAGAGTTGTTCGGCGAACTGTATATCAGGGCGCAAAAAGGTGTTTCAAATGTATGACGTAATCGTGGTCGGAGCCGGTATAAGCGGGCTGTTATCGGCGCTTACACTTGGAAAGCGTGGGAAAAATGTGCTGGTTCTTGAAAAGAGTGGATATGTCGGTGGAAATTGCAACAGCTACTGTGTTGACGGTTTTTGGGTTGATACGGGACCCCATGCGATCACCCATCTTCAAAAAGGTCCGCTTCGTATATTGATGGATGGGTATTTCGATTACATCCCTGCGTTCGTTGATTACGGCACCTATTATGTCCGTACAGCAGGTGGCATCCGCCCGATCCCGTCGAATCTGCGCGAGTTCGTGACGTTTGACGTGCTCCCGCGAAAAGACCGTCTGATACTGTCGCAGGCACTGACAAAGGCACTGACCCTATCCACCTTCGGCATCGACACATCAAAGACGTCCGTATATTCCTGTCTGCCGCGTAATCTGTCCAAAAAGACCTACGATTTCGTTGACACGATTGCATATTTCCTTTCAGGAAAATCGATGAAGGAGACATCCGTTTATCGGGTTCTCTACGGCAGCAGCTTTCTGCGGGACAGCGTGATGTATGAAACTGAGAACCAGCCATTAACAGACCATCTGGCAGAGCAAATAACAAATATAACCGGAATACGAAGGCTTATCACTAATAAAACGTCTTATGCACAGGCATATCCGAGAGGCGGGCTCAAAGCGCTGCTCAATTCTGCGCTGCATTCACTCCCTGATAACGTCGAGATCAGGACAGATACGCGTGTTAACCGCATTTTAGCAGATGATGGGGTGGCATGCGGAGTATCCACAGATTACGAGTCTTATGACGCAGAGATCGTTCTCCATTCCGGGTTTGCAAGGGATCTCCCAGCTCTCATCGATGATCTCCCAGCCGATTATCGGCATGACCTCGGACGGATCGATCAGGCAAGAAGTATGTGCATCTGGCTTGGACTCTCGCAAAGGCTGAAAGAATTTGATTATACCGGTTCAGAGGTCTGGTTTCAGGAAAAAGCGTACTGGGCGATGCCGATAAGCAATTATTCATCCACAATCGCTCCGAAAGGTAAGCAACTCGTCGGATTCATGTTTGTTGTTAAGGATTCGGTGAAACGCGAGAAAGAGAGGGCATGGGAGACCATACATCAGGTCTTCCCCGACATCGAAAAATACATTGAGATGATTCATTATCAGTTTACAACTCCTGAGAAGGCTGCTGTGAGTATTAATGGTTATATTCCGGGAGTCCGGACTCCTCTTAAGAATCTGTACCTCGTCGGGACCGATGCCGCTGCCGAGAGCATGGGAATCACGAGAGCAGCCTATTCGGTGATCGATCTGATCAAATGCATGAAAGAGGATGGCTATCTGAGGTCAGAAAAACCATGAATCCTGCAAACCGAGCTAAAAACCGGTCCATAAAACGACCAATTATCTTCTCGATATCGAGAATCGAGAATATGATGTATCAGGTGACATTCGATCCTACTCTACAGAAAGGCTTGATCGCAGCCAATGTCTCCATCATAAACGAGACCGATCTATATGATGTACTGTTGATCTTCAGGAGAGTGATGCAGAGCGGACTTGCAGTCGGATCGTACATCAAAGTGATCAGAGATCAGTCAACGTTTGGGCAGATCACCTATGGCGAGAATGAATGCGCAATCATGACGCCATGTAGCATCACGATCGATGGCGTTCTGCTCAAGAGCGGAATTCCGGTGCGGCCCGTATTCGGAGGTATCGTGCAGATCGAGAACGGAGTTCCTGTGCGGTTTACCGACATTTTGACCTACGAAAGCACCACGATCGATCCAATCGACGTGCTCATGTCGCAGGACCTGACATCGGTAACCGAGGTCATCGCAACGGGATCCGGGAAGATTCTTGCAAACATGCGGATTGCGCCCATGCATGCGCGGGAACGGGTCGAGGGCGTGCTCGATATGTTGAAGTCGGCTAACTTCGACAGTATCCTCTGGGTGAGCGAACCAAACACCGATGTGCTCGGTGTCCCGATCGAGCGCGACCACATCGGCATCGTTGCGATCGGCGGAACAAATCCGATGGCATCGGTGCAGGAGCAGGGCATACCGATCCGCACCCACGCGTTCTCAGAACTGGTCGATGTCAGCGAGATGGAGGCTGTTGTGTAACATCTTCGCATCGATCTTCCTGTATCGCTTCTCATCTATCGTTTCAGCAGATCAGACACCACTCCTGAACTCTTTGATCCTGTCGTCCAGAAGTTCGATCTGGCTTCAGTACTTCCGAAACTACCGAGTTCCGAACACAATTCCCAGCCACACCACCATCCAGCCACAATCACCTCGCGAACATCCACCGAA
>DTYY01000281.1 GCA_012961645.1 Methanosarcinales archaeon
AAAGACAATCAAACGATTTTCGCTATCGTCATCCTCGATTAGTATACCTGAGTAGTTACATAGATTCTACGGTTCTCAAAATTCTATAATAGTCTTTCATGAGTCTCTATGACGTTAATAAACATAGAAATGAAGATTTTAAACGTGTTTTGGCAGTACAACGTGAGTTTATCATGCCGTTAACCATTCACGAAAGGAGAAATAAATCGAAACAGATTTGCATATTCATCGAATAGGAAGAAAACAAACGTATATTAGGCAATGCCAAAGCTTTTTGCCAGTATTTAGATGATGTGACTGCAGAATTCACATTATAATCATATTTTAATCTCAAAAATGTGAGATATCGAGTCTATGACCAGATCGGGATTTATCTCAGAATTTTTTACGGCATCCTCCCTGTATTTTCCTGTTCTGACCAGTATACCCATCATCCCCCGCCTCTTTGCTCCACCGATGTCGGTAAATATGTCGTCCCCGATCATCGCAGTCTCGTCCGGCGCTGTGCCGAGTTCCCTGAACGCGAGCTCAAAGAACTTTTTTGACGGTTTTCCAACCACTTCTGCATCTTTTCCAGTGGCATACTCAAGCGCGGCAACAAAGGGACCTGCAGAGAGCATAAGACCATCAGAACCCATCCAGTATCTGTCTTTCTCGAGTGCTATAATCTCTGCGCCATCCATGACCAGCCTGAATGCCCGGTTCAGTCTCTCAAAGGTGAATTTCTCACCGGCATCTCCGATCACGACATAATCCACGTCGTAATCAGCAATCGTTGCCCCTCCAATCTCAAAATCCCTGTAAACATCGCCTCCTGTTAAAAGAAAGCATCTCTTCTGCCTGACCTGCCCGAGATCCGCTATGGGTGGCGTTAAGATGTATTCTTCTGGTATTTCGAACCCGAGTCCTCTAAGTTTCTCTGCAATCGATCCTCTGCACCTGCCGGTTGTATTCGATACGAACCTGTACCTGTATCCGCGCTCACCAAATGTTTCGATGCACTCTCTCGCACCCTCGATCGGCTTGTCGCCCACGTATAACACCCCATCGATATCGATCAGAAACGACTTCAAGCCGGCAATTTCATGTCGCACGATCCTTACCCGCCGAGAACCTCATATTTCACATCGACAAACTCGCTTTCTGTCACGATCCCGTTCCTGATGACATCCTCTGCCCTATCCACGATCCGCTGGATCGTATCGACCGGAATGTCGCGCCCGCCAAGCCCGATCACAAATCCGATCACAGGAACACTGATGTCGGTGTTGTACATGCCTGCCTTGATCTCGGTTGTGACAGCGCCCTCGCCTGTTCCAGGTGAGATGTTCTTGTCAAGCACAACCACCACCTCCGCATCAGAAACCACCTCTTTGATCTCTTCGATCGGAAACGGTCTGAAGGCGCGGATCTTGAGTAGCCCTACTGATACACCTCTGCTCCGGAGGTCGTCGACCACATCCTTGAGAGTCCCGACAAGGGAACCCATCGCGACAAGGATAATCTCTGCGCCCTCTGTATGGTATGTATCGATCAGATCCCCGTAGTATCTCCCAAAGATCGACTCAAACTTCCGGGCAGCGTCTCTGATCTTTGATCTCGACTCTTCCATCGCCTGCTCTGCCAGATACCGAAACTCCATGTAGTGTTCTGGATCCACGAACATGCCAAATGACTTCGGGTCATCAGGATCGAGCGTTTGCAGCGGCTTGAATGGT
>DTYY01000282.1 GCA_012961645.1 Methanosarcinales archaeon
ACATCGGTGTCCCTGCAACCGACATAAGTCCGGTTATAACAACCGTGGTCGGGTTGACCTCTCTTATCAGTTCGAGCGCTCTTAATTCCCTGCGCAATTTCCCGAAATCGAGACCAACACAGACATGCGGGAAGATGTCGATGCCCGAATCCGTTATTGCCCTGAGGCTCTGCAGGTAATCGCCCTCGGTCGCGTTTAAGCCATACACACGCCATGCTGTCCCCGAGTCTCCGACCACATCGGATGCGATGCCGTCAAGACCAGCGTCCGCAAGAGCAGATGCCTCTTCATACGTGATAAATCCGGTGTGTGCGATGACGATCAGATCATTCTCTTCTTTGATCTTCCTGATCGATTCAACCATGGTTGGTGTCGGGACTTTCCCATTCACATCGCACCCGCCTGTGATGAGCATGCCTCTGGCACCTTCTTTTGCAAGGCGGCGTGCGATCTCCTCCAGTTTCTCAGGTGTCTCTGCAGGAATCAGACGTGACAGGAGTCTGCCGCCGCAATGTTTGCAGTTTAACTGACATCTGCTCCCGGTCAGTGATACGGACGGAAAGAAGCTCGATGTGATGAAGATGCTTAAGTGTTTGCCATGCTCTTCGATTAAACGGTCTCTGCACCTTTGCATGCGCTCTCGGATGCTCTGGTCGAGTGAATCAGGGAAGAGCCGGGTAAAAGCCGGTCTAAGCATGATCAACCTACGATTCAATCGCCTGCATGATAGATGCCGTAAAATCCTCGGCTGATGTGCCAGGTGCGGTCATCTCTCCTGATTCATAGACCGATTGCACGGAAGAGAGAACGGAATCATAATCGGCTTCGGTGCCTTTCAGGGACTGAACGATGGTCTCAATCGCAGATTCCGGAAATAAGAAGAAATCTCCTGAAAATTCTATCTCTTTGATTATATTTCCTTCCAGCCTGACAAAAGATCGAATTAAACCGCCTTTTGATTTGTGTCTGCCCTGTTTGTATCCTTCATAGCTCATGATGTCTCACCGCAAATCTTGGCGTTCTTATCATTTAATTGTTGTTTTTCACCATCTTAAGCATCACATCTGCTTTAAGCACTCTCAAATATCCGCGTGTCTTCCACGTCTCAGCCGTTTCCTCCGCTTATCATCCAGCCGATAGATCCAATCCTGGCTCCGGTGCCCCTCAACGAGGCGGTTCGCCAGCCGGGTCTCAGATTCAGTCAGCGCACCATGCACGGCAGTTACCCCAAGCGCACCCTCAAAACCCCATTTAAGCACCCCCTTCACATGATCGATATCATAACTGCGCCACCCAAGCAGATCAGAGAGTGTGATCATTCCATCCCTCGCATACAAAACCTCTTCTTTCAGGTTCTTTGTGGGGTTCCTGAGCACCCGATCCATCTCATCGAAATCAAAATCCAGCAGAAAACTGCCGTTTATCAGCACAGCACCGTCAAACCTGCCCTGTGCATTCCCTGAGATCTTGCGCCCCATTGAATAGACCGCGTTGCGGGAACGTGCAAGCTCCCCATCGAGACCAAGGGTCGCGAGCGCTGATACCACTCCGGCAAGAACACATGAATACGCGCCCTGGATGTTTTGTGGTATCACGCCGCCATTTTCACGACCGATAACAGAAAAAAGAATCTGATTCTCATCGCAAAACCCGCATCCACCCCCGAGCACCCGGCGTATTACTTGAATACCGTTTGCTGCGCAGTAATCCTCATGTACCTCATCTTCCACATACTGGTGGTATCCAAGATACACGACCGGAGTTCTGACACGCCAGAATAAAATCGTCTCATCGACCCTGCCAGTGCCAACGTGTTTTGCTATCGATTCGAAGAGGGCTGCGCTATAGTAGCCGTCGATTCTGTCGGTGTCGATGAATCTCCAGTTCATGGATTAAAACTCCTCTAAGCCCCATCTCATGCCCAGTACTCTCTGAATGTCACCCATAATTCAGGCAGATGTCTCTGCAGCAACTCGTTTGAATTGCAATAGCGATCCAGCTTCTTTCTTTTCTCAATCGATCTTGTTAACGGTCTTCCAAGCAACCTGTTAATCCTGTCACCATACTGCCTGATCATTGTTACATCATCATTTTCAAGGGCTTTAACTATTGTTTTCCCTGCTATCTCGCCTGCCAGCAGCGCATTGTTGATGCCCGCACCCGTGATCGGGTCTGCCATACCTGCACTATCGCCCACAAGCAAGACATTCCCATAGCAGAGACCTCTTCGAAGTCCACCTATGGGAAGGGCGCCTGGTATGTATCCGGTCCTCGCCCCACAGAACCGCTCTGCCATGGAGGACTCGCTCAGGAATGCATCCAGATACTGGTGTGGTGACCTGGAGCCTGCATCGGTTATCCCAAGACCCACCTTTGCGGAGTCGTGACCCGTAGGGTAGACCCATACATATCCGCCTGGCGCATAGTCTGCATCAAAGAATATCTCGCATGTATCCGGTTCTGGTAACGGCTCAATTCCTCTCAGGTGATACTGGGCGCAAAATGCGGCTCTCTGCGTCTTCTTTCCCAGAAGCGATGCAACCTTTGAAAAAACGCCATCTGCACCGACAATGATCTTCCCGTAAGCCTCGCCGCCGCGAAATCTGACACCACCTCCGATCAGATCGATCAGAGGAGATCCCCATCTGATGTGCGCACCCGATTCTTCCGCTTTCATCGCAAGCGCCATATCAAAAGACGGTCTTTCAACCACAAAACCATTCATCCGAAAGTCTTGAAAGGATAGATCTGGAAAGTAGGTACGTATTTTTCTTATTTTCGATTGGATGATGCAGCCCTCGGGCAGTTCGGTGTTGATGGTGCTGCTGATGTATCCTGCACAGGGTGACCTGCATGACGGGTCTCTTTCTAGCACCAGCACACGATATCCTGCCTGAGCCACCACCGTTGCAGTGGTGGAGCCGGCAGGACCTGCGCCGACTACGATCAGATCATGGTTCATCGGTGATGTATCTCGAGTAACAGGGTATTAAAAGGTTAGATCTTTGTAACTTCACTTATGCGCAAGCCTCCACTGCTCCATACTTGCTGACGATCAGAGCGCTCAGCAGTATCAGCCCGCCGCCCACCAGTACGGTCGTGGTGATCGGCTGGCTCAGAATGATTGCGGCAAAGACCACGGCGCTTATGGGCTCAAGCAGCGAGATGATGCTGGCATTCTGGGCTCTCACGTACGCAAGACCACCGAAGTACAGTGTCAGACTCGCAGCTGTTGGAAGAAGACCCAAGGCTATGAGCAGATACAGGTTCTCCAGCAGTACTCCCCCTGATATGGCGGTAGAATATGGCAGGAAGATGACCAGTGTTATGACTATTGCCCACGCTGCCTGTGCTGTGCCTGTGTAATAGCCCTTCAGATATCTGGAGGTCATGATCATGCAAGAATAGAGTAATCCCGAGATCAGTCCGCACCAGAGCCCGATTGCATACATGCGGTCCATGTTCTGAAAGACTGCACCAGGCTCTATGACAAGGATGACCCCTGCCAGTGACAGCATGAGTGCAGATAGGCTGCGCCTGGTGATGGGTTCCTTCAGTGTGAGGGGAGAGAAGAGGGTGACATAGATGGGGGCGGTGTATAGCAGGAGTACGGCGATGGAGACTGTTGTATGTATGACCGAGAAGAAATATGAGAGCATGGTGCCTGCCTGGAAGATGCCCAGTAAGAGGAGATACTGCTTTTTTTCCTTCAGACGCAGTTCATCAAGCCTGCCACAACATGCGAAGAAGAGTGTGATCGCGGTGATTCCGAATAGCAGCCGATAGAAGATGATGGAACCAATGGGCATCTGGCTTACGAGGCTTACGAAGATGCCGATTGTGCCAAAGAGGATGGATGCGGATGCAACCTGCAGATGACCTTTGAGGTGAGTGGGAAGCATGTGGTCTTTTGGTGGGTTGTCCTTGATATTTATCTTGACGTTGTCAGATTTGACTTGAACCCATCATGATCTGCACCCATCCATCATACGTACGTACTTGCTCAATATCATGTGGATCAGTCACCCACTTGCTTTAATCCGCGCAACATAGAGACCGAAAATTATAAA
>DTYY01000283.1 GCA_012961645.1 Methanosarcinales archaeon
ATGGTGGTGTGGCTGGGAATTGTGTTCGGAACTCGGTAGTTTCGGAAGTACTGCTTGAGTGGGAACGCATAAGTACTCCTCCTAAGAATTGCGCTTGTAAGCATATTTACGTATCGCAGGTCCCATGATCTTCAAAATCGCCAGACAGAACCTGAATCTATGCAGATTCTGCGGGATATGCAGGGATGTTGTCTCATGTCCGACCAAACTATTCACTGAGGACTGCATAGGCTGCGGAGCCTGCTATCTTGCATGTCCGTACAGGGCGATCGAGATGGTACCGCATAAGCGGAAAAAACTGATAAAGATCTGGATCGATCGTGAAATTTTCTTTGTGCCAGAAAAGATCACGGTATCTGATGCATTGAGATTTGCAGGTTTCCATGTCCCTGTTCCCTGTGGAGTCGGGGGATGTTTCTCATGTGCTGTTAGGATCGATTCTGAGATGAGACCTGCATGTGTGACCGGGGTAGTGGAGGGCATGCAGATCGATACAAAGACAAAATCTGAGCCTGTGAGGATGGTATCTGGATTTTCTCCGCATATAGTAGGAGGTGTCGGAACCCCGTACGTACTCAAGAACTATAAGCGTCCGGTCGAGGTTGCCTGTTTTCTGCATGGCTGCAACTATCGGTGCCCACAGTGCCAGAACCACGTGATGGCATTCACAGGCGGCGTGGCGATGACACCTGAAACGGTTGCTGAGATTCTTAATCAGATGAAAGTGGTGTACCGAGTGGAAAGGATCGCTTTTTCTGGTGGAGAATGTACCTTAAACAGGGAATTCTTGATCGAGACGATAAAATGCCTGAAAAGAATGGACAATGATGTGAGGATTCATGTGGATACCAATGGATCTCTACTCACCAGTGATTACATCGATGAACTCGTGAATACCGGTATGACCGACATCGGAATCGATCTCAAGGCTCTCTCGCTGAATACGTTCACAAGGATTACGGCAGTCTCAGAAGGTGCAGAGAGATACCTTAAAACCACATGGAACGCTGTAAAATATATTCTTGAGAACCACGATATCTTCATCGGCATAGGGATCCCGTACAATCGGGATCTGATATCGAAAGAAGAGATCCGGGCGATGGGGAGGAGACTTGCGCAGATGGGGGCGGATGTTCAGGTATGCGTGCTGGATTATCGCCCTGCATTCAGAAGACGTGATCTCTCCCCACCGACTGTTGCGGAGATGGTTGAAGTGAGAGACATCCTTCGAGGATGCGGTCTCACAACCGTGATCGCTCAGACTCGACAGGAATTGAAAAACTGCCCAGGGTACACTTCTCCCTGGTAAAATCGGCGCGACGGTTTTTGCGCTACCACCCGCTTGGGCAATCCATCTGGAAGAGAACCGAAGAACTGATAAGGAACCAGCAATGAAAAAGCGAACATGACCGCCCCTATGAGCCACCCGCGATACCAGTCTCTGCAGATACGGGAGCGTCTGGTTGCAGGCGTTGAAGCGGGCATCACCTCCCAGGAGGGTTTGATTGCACACGGACGTGGCGAGGCTTTCGACTACCTGCTTGGCGAGCGCACCACCGACTCTGCGATGAATGCAACCAGGGCATCTGTCGCCATGCTGCTTGCTGCAGAGTGCCCCGTGCTCTCTGTAAATGGCAATGTCGCGGCGCTGGTGCCAGGCGAGATCATTGAGATGAGCCGGATCATAGGTGCACAGATCGAGATAAACCTATTTTACCGGACAGAGAAGCGGGTGCGGGCGATCGCAGCCCATCTGCGTTCGCACGGCGCATCCGCATCAGAGATACTTGGCGAGCAACCTGATGCATCGCTCCCGCTTGATCATGCAAGATCGCGGGTCTGTAAGGATGGCATCCATGCCGCAGACGTGGTGCTGGTGCCGCTCGAGGACGGGGACCGGTGTCAGGCGCTGGTAGGCATGGGAAAGTCGGTGATCGCTATCGACCTGAACCCACTATCAAGAACCGCGGAGACCGCAACCATCACAATAGTCGATAATGTGGTCCGTGCGATTCCGAACATGATCAGACTCGCCCGGCAGATGGATGGGCTGCCAGAGGATCGGTTAATTGACATCGTTATGCGGCATGACAACAGAAAGGCGCTGAAGGATGCGATCAGGGAGATTGTGTCGCAATGGAGTACGTAGAGGAAAATGGGGCAGCAGGACTCTTTTGATTTTGGGGGGGGTTTTTCGGATTATGGTCTGGTGTACGGGCTCCTTTCACACGGCTTTGCTCCGAAAATAGTCATGCCACCATGATGACCGTGAAGAATCATGAGTGATTAACGCTTTCAGATATGGCCAGGTCTGATGAACTACCCAGTTTGCGCCTCTGAATATACCATACTGTAATAATAATTTATATAGTAGACTTGTTGCCAATTAGCGCTCACATGCACCAAAAAGCTTTAAATTAAAT
>DTYY01000284.1 GCA_012961645.1 Methanosarcinales archaeon
AAGTAATCGACAGCCTTCCCAAGCCCGATACCGCCAGCGATGTTCGGTGTCCCGGCTTCAAACCTTCTGTAACCACCCGCCATCTCATAACCCTTAAGCGTGACTTCCTTGATCGTTCCGCCACCGATGGATAGCGGTTCAATCTCATCCAGCAGACGCTCCTTGATGAAAAGAACGCCTGTTCCGGTTGGACCAAGCATCTTATGCCCGGAGAAGGCAAGGAAATCACAACCCAGTTCTGCAACATCCACCGGTAGATGGGGGACTGATTGAGCGCCATCAATCAGAAGAAATGTATCATGCTCCTCACAAATCCTTGATATCTCCTTCACTGGAGATATTGAGCCGAGAACATTTGAAACATGGGTTATCGCCACAAGTTTCGTGCCGTCGTCTATCGCCCCCTCAAAATCACTGTGGTCAAGAGTCCATTCTTTCGGATTTATAACTTCCAGATCGACTCCCAATCTCTCTTTGATTCTCACCCATGGCATTAAGTTAGAGTGATGCTCCAACACGTCAGTAACTATCTTGTCTCCCTTTTTCAAATCCAATCCAGATGCAACGAGATTTATCCCTTCAGTGGTATTCTTTGTGAAGATGACCTCATCTTCATCGGCATTGATAAACGCAGCAACCTTCCTGTGGGCTTCTTCGTATCTCTGGGATGCTATTTGAGATAATCTATGGACTCCTCTCTCAATGTTTGCCCTGTAATTCCTGTAATAATCCAGAATAGCATCCAATACAGGTTCAGCGGTCAGACTCGTCGCCGCACTATCCATGTAGATTATGCCTTCACCCAGGATAGGAAAATCCTCTCTGATCCGCTCTATGTTCATAATTCCTATTCTCGAAATACCTTCGTCCCATCTGCTTCATCCATATCCCATCAGAAATTGTATAAGTTCTTCAGCCCTGTCCTTCGAGAGCCTTTTAGCCACAATCTCGACGAACACCTCCAGATGTTCTGGCTTCAGGCATACCAACTCCTCAAGCCCCTCAAATATCATTTCGACGATGTATTCAAGTTCTTCGTCCGATAGTCTGCCGATTCTCTCTCTGAAATCCTCAGCAGATTGCGAGAAATGTTGTGAGACAGGGGGGAGGATGGATAGGTAATCGTGCCCTGCGTATTCACAACTCTCGTCTCCCAATTCAGGCACCAGTTCCCTCAGAATACGGAGGTCATGATCTGTTAATTTCCTGGGCATCGTTAATCACTTCCAAGGATCTTTCGTCAGCTCCTTTCGGTTTTACATTCATCATTTCTCGGTATTTCTCAAATAATCAACTGGTTTTGCCATTAAAAAATCCCCTTTCAGAATCATTCTTTTCAGCCTCTCTGATAACCTTTTTGCTCGTGATCGATCCGATTGCCTGAGTGTTATGGGAATCGTTCTGCCATCGATCTCAACATGACCCATACCCCCTCTAGAGACGTCACCAGGACATGAAGCGATGCATGCACCACAATTGAAACATCTCTCCCTGTCAATACCCATTGTCCTAGAAAAAGCATTGGTTGGGCAGTAATCTTCAATATTGCAAATATCATGGTTGCAGCATCTCTCAGCGTCGAACTCTATCTCTTCCAGATCCTGCCAGACACTGGCGTAGTTGCTCTCTGCAAATGGGACCCTATCCATTATATCGGCTATTGGCAGCTTTATATCCTCGTCCAGTATGCTGAGATTGGAGATGACCTCTTCATCGGTCACCGGAATTGGAACTGCGATAGAGGTTATACATTCGGGACCGCAAGAGGTGACGAAACCCCCCATAAAGATCGGATCCATCCCATACATATCAGCTACTACAGAGAGATTCGGTCTCTCTTTACTGCTCCTCGTCCCTTCGCCTATCACGTACCCTATCGCGCCATTCACCAGTACCCTGGTGCCCACACCGATTGTTTTGAGCATAGGGTCATTCTCTAACGGGTTGAGTTCACCGCATCCACTCACAGAGATCTCTCTGTAAGGTCCTTTCATACCATTGACTGAAAATATAGTCTTAACAGTTCCATCTACTGGATTTAAAAAGCCCATATAGTTTTTAAAACACATTCTAACTCCAAAAATCCTGGCAAATTTCATATCATTGATCGTAACCTCCCTCTCAATCATCATCTTATCGATGGTCTCTACCTTAGCCTCTATCACCTCCCCCTCCACCAGTTCGCGAAACAGATGCCCTCCACCATACCCGGAATTTGCATGGGCGGTCCCATAAACTATCACATCCACAACATCCAATCTCTCATTTGGGCATGGACCTGGATGAGCCGGAACGCCATTTAACCAGACCCGCTCTGCTCTTTCAAACCTGGCTTTGCCTGCTATCTGCAATTGTAGTATTGCCGCGGTCCCAGACATTATACCGCAGGTGGCACACGTGACCACATCAACGGTATCGACCGTAACAAGTTCATCATTTCGAACCTTCTCTTTAAATTCTTCAGCCGTACAAACAACTGCTTCTCCTCTCTTTATTTTCTTGTTTATCTCATCTATACTCTTTCTTTCCATCTTCTTCACCATTCCTGCGTACACGAGTGCAGACTAATATAACAATTGTTAAACATATAAAGGTTGTGATTATGTATGCAACTCGCAGAGGTGACGTCTCAAAAAGAGGTCGCTTGCATGCGTTCGACCGAAGGGCTCAAACATGCGGACACAAAAGTCCAAACACAAAGTTTATGGCTGATAAGGAAAACCGTTATCCAAAACAGGTGATTTTGGATGAAAAAGATTTCCGGAATTCCGATAGGATTGCTTGTGTTGATATTTACGGGATGTGCATGCACAGATGCGGTTGCATCCAACGGCGATGATATAAAGACTCTTTTAGTAGGTGAGCGATGGAATCTTGGTGGGGGGTATGCACTCGAAGCAATGCAGATCGATTATGAGGGCGAAAAAGTCTGGCTATGTCTATATAAAGATGAAAGTGAACTTGATGACCGGGTAATCGGCACTGGCAGCTCTAATTTGCAGGATCGTGTATACACGTATACAGAGGGAGGCGTCCTGATATTTTCATGCTTTGTCTCCGCAGTCTTCCGCGGAACCTGCTCAGATAGTATGGTGCAGATCAAAGATGTTTTTTTAATCGATGATCAGTTTTCTGGTGATCACGGGTTTGTGCTGGACGATTGCTGGATCGGTTCAGCAT
>DTYY01000285.1 GCA_012961645.1 Methanosarcinales archaeon
GACTGTTTCGCAACATGTCTTTTAGATAACCATCTTTGAGCAGCCCCAGATTCTCCAGAATGTCATGTTTTCCTGATACGGGACTCATTCGAGTTATTTCCAGGAATGCCCCGAATACTACCTCATCAAAATCCTTTTCCAGGTCAAAATCATAATTCAGTTTCTCATCGAATAATATCAATCCTTCTTCCTGGAAAAATCTCCGAATTTCGTCCCGTTTGAGCTGCTGAGAGTTGGTGCCATCTCTGACATAAAAGTTTCCATTTACTGAATACGGCTTATCTGTCCCTTCAGGGACATCAATAACCAGAACATTTCCAGTATGAGAGACATTAATTCTCAGCGGCGGATCCGAGTTTCTGGCAATATTGTATATCCTGGATACTATGGCGTTGGATGTGGTTATGCCTTTGATCTCTCCTTCATCGCTGACGCCCAGCAAAAGCTTACCACCACTGGCATTGGCAAAAGCACAGATCTCTCTTGCAATGCTGTTTGAGAATGATTCTTTGAACTCCAGATTATCTCCTTCTCCCTGGCTGATTAAAGATTTTATATAATCAGAATCCAGTTTCATACCGCAAGCCCCATCTTTTCCAGAATCTCTTCCAGTTTACCATCCGCCTCCCTCCGCTCCTCTTCCGCCTCCTTGAGCAATACAACCGCATCCTCAAGCGGCAGTGTGTCATCTTCTCCATCCTGTGTCACATACCTGGATGGGCTGAGGTTGTAGTCATTCTTAGCCACCTCCTCCCTTGTAACGATCCTGCTGATCCCCTCCACCTCGTTCCAGTTCAGATAAATCTCAGAGATCTGCTTTATGCTCCCATCCGGCAGGTAATTCTTTGGTCTCCCCTTAGCAGATAGCCCCGAGGCGTTGATGAGGAGCATCTCCTCCTCGACTCTCTTATCCCTGTTGATAACGAGAATGATCCCGGGCGCTGTGGTATTATAAAACAGATTTTCAGGCATCAGGATCACGGCTTCAACCAGATCCCTCTCAACAAACTCCTTTCTGATGTCCCTCTCCCTGTTTCTGCCCACATTGCCGCTCCCCCTTGAGACCGCACCTGTATCCAGAACCACTGCCATCATCCCGTTATCAGTTAAAGAAGAAAACATGTGCTGAATCCAGCCCCAGTCCGCACTGCTTGAAGGCGGATAACCGGCGTTGAAGCGGTTGTATGGGTCGTTCTCATAAGTGCCCTGCGAAAAATTCTGGTTCCACATGGGATTTGCTGTGACTACATCGAATTTTCTGAGCGAACCATCAGGATTCAGAAAAGCAGGCCTTGCCATCGTATCGCCGAGAGAGATCTCAGCCTCTATGTCACGTATGAACGCGTTCATCTTTGCCATGGCAAACGTTGAATGCAGGATCTCCTGTCCATAGAATCTCAGAGGTGCGATGGATGGGTCTTCATCGTATTTTTCTCTGAATCGCAGATAACATTTGATCAACAGACCACCAGAACCGCAGCATGGGTCATATATCTCCTCATGAGGCTCCGGATCAAGAATATGTGACATCAATACAGCAACCTCTCTCGGGGTGTAGAACTCGCCCGCACTCTGACCCGAACCCTCTGCAAACTTCCTCAGAAGATATTCGTAAGCCCTGCCAAGGATATCTGGCTCAACATCCCTTAATCCAAGCCTGTATCTGCCCAGAACATCTGTAAGAGTCCTCAGTTTGTCATCACTGATGATCCTCTGCCCCGCAGCAGTTGCATTGAAGTCCACCATGTCAACAACACCCTGAAATTTCGGATTCTCTCTGGAGATCGCGCGGACAGCATCGGTTAGGTGCTCTCCAATGCCGGTCGTTTGCGCAATCATACTGCTCTATTTTGCTTTTTCTGGAATATAAAAGCGAACGAGGCTGTGATATTTCTTTAAAATCTCTTCGACCAGACCTCTGCCACCACAATCCGCAGAAAGTTTCATTATCTCATCTTCGAAGACATCTGAGAGCCTTTTCAGAAATATAATCGGCAGAATATAATCTTTGTACTTGGGCGCATCAATCTCCCCCCTGATCTTACAGGCAGCCTCCCAGAGCCATGTTTCCAGAGTCTTTATGTCAAGCTCATTTCCAGACATTCACACCTCTTTATGACCGGCATGATACCAATCATCTCTCATTTCGTCACGTTATTGTTCTGCAGCGCCATCCGTCCCGCAAGCACGCAACCGCCGCCGCGGTTTCCACCGATCGGGTTATTTGGCACGCCAAGCGAGTTCATGCACCTCGCCATCACAGCAGCGCCTCGTGCAAGACCGTCGTCCACAAAGATGACCTGACTTTCCGGATCATCGAAGAAACCCATCTTAATAATTCGATCGAGTATCATGGCAGGCTTGTTTCCGCTGATTCCGGCTCTCCCTGTGATTCCAATGGCTGTTTCTTTGGTGACCAGCCCCGCATCGATCGCGGTCTGCACGAGCCGCCCTACAGAGATGGCAGCAACATGATCGATCACGCAGGCGATCATCTCGATTCCATGCTTCTCATAAATTTTCTTCCCGATCTCGGCAAGCGCCGGGAGATCGCTCCCGTCCTTCCCCACATCACACCCGATCAGGACGACGCCGATCTTCTTTGCTGCCTTTGCGTCCACCGGAACGCTGCCATACCGGTCCCTGCCCTCTGGCACGATTTCAATCGAGATATGCTCGTGTATCTCTTCTGCATACTTCTCTGCCTGATTACCCCTCTTCCTCCGGACCGATCTATTCTCTTTGAAGACATCAAGAGCAGTTCCGGTCTTCTGGTCCACAAGCCCTGTCCCCTGCACGATCGCGTCAGGTATTGCGCCGGCAAGCCCGCAGAAGTTACCGATCGTCTTTGCATACGGAGTATCGCTGTTCGTGATCCTGCCGTCAAGCGTCGTTCCGAAATCAAGCGAGAGGCACGGGTTTCTGAAATCCACCCGAGCCCATTTCGCGCCCTCCTTGATGCCGGCCGTTGCAAGCTCGCCCTCCATCTCGTTTGCAACGATCTCAACGCCGGTTGCGCCGGTTGGCGGCAGTACGCCTGCGACAGCGCCGAGGAAGACGACCTTCCCTATCAACGTGTGTTTCTTGAACTGTTCTGGAATGGTGTCAATCGACATTGCTGGAGTCATGTTCTTTGGCATAACCCCTGCCTTCAGGCAGCCATCCGCAAGCGCAAGGATGAAGTTTCCCACTTCTTCAGGTGTTGCGAAACCCGCTACAACACCGGTTGACCGCACCACAAAATGGAGGTTTGTCTTGATATCGATATTCGCCTCCACAAGGCAGTCGGTTATCGTCTCGGAAACGAGTTCGGATACCGACTCGCGGGTGAGCGGAACTCCGGTAAGCGTCCTTCCAAAGACCTCCTCGCCCTCTTTTGGGGGACGTACATCCCGCGTCATCCGGACAGTCTTGTTCACATGCTGCGCCATCCCGGTGCTCATGTTGGTCGCTGTTAGTATGCACTTGGTCGTGGTATTTCCGACCTCAACCGATGCTGCGATGTAATAATCCTCGATATTCTTCTTGTAAATCGACATCGGATCCGGTTTGATCCGCACCACGTCTATGGGCTGGCTCTTCGCGATCCTTGGTTTTGGTCCGAATATCTTATCAAAAAGTCCCATGCTTATACGCCTCTGAACGATTTATGATGATGGTTCTCTCGCCTCACCATCCCGAAACCCGCCGATCCCTGCTCATTCCCTCCTAGAATCATTTTA
>DTYY01000286.1 GCA_012961645.1 Methanosarcinales archaeon
CTCGCTCGATGTTGATTATGTGATATTTTTTGGCGAAATTTACTCAAAGTTCGGTTTTAATTCGTTATGTATACTTAAGGATGTTGCCACGGCGGTTTTGGCGCATGTGCATTTTTGATGGATGCATCTTCGTTTTGTTCGTGATAAAATCACAGATTCAGGCGTTTGTCACACCCTGATCGCGTCAGCCAGCGTGAATTTTTCGAGATACAGTGCGCTCCCTATGACCACGCCTGCCGCACCAACATTCCTGAGGGCAGCGATGTCATGGAGCGTGGTGATGCCGCCTGATGCGATCACCGGTATGCTGACCGACTGCACCAGCTCAGCTGTTGGATCTATGTCGATTCCACCAAGCAGCCCTTCCGTATCTATGTTTGTGAATAATATGCTGCCTGCACCGAGTTCCTCGAATTTTATCCCGAGGTCGGCTGGTTTGAGCCCTGAGCGCTTACTCCACCCCTCGATGGCAACCTCGCCGCCGGCTGCATCAAGTGCGATCATGATGTGCTCGCTGCCAAATCGGTCGGACAGCTCTCGAACGAATTCCTGATTCCGGAGCGCTGCAGTGCTCATAATCACGCGATCGACGCCCACTGCAAGCAGGTCATCGACATCGTCAACGGATCGAATGCCTCCGCCCACCTGAATGTATGCATCACACACCTCACATATATCCCGGATGATGGGCGCGTTCCTTCGTTTTCCATGGATCGCACCGTCGAGATCGATCAGGTGCAGGGTCTTTGCACCCTGATCGATCCAGTCGAGTGCGATCGATACCGGATCAGGGAGCGAGACAACTTCGCTGCCAGGCACGCCCTGGACCAGTTGCACGCACCTGCCGCCCTTCAGATCGACGGCTGGAATGACTTCAAAGATCATTCTTTACTCAAACGACGGTCAAGCGGCATAAACGTTTGCAGTCTTTCAGGTAACCAATCAAGAACCCGTCGCTTATGATTTCGTTGGATCCATCCGGGTGAAGGGGGAAGCGACAGATGCACCGAAACGATACTTTGGATGTTTATGATGGTACCCATCTTCGAAGATGGCGACTACCAATATTTTATCAAACATCGATATAGATTATTTCCAAGGTCCATCGATCCCATGCCCCGCAAGAAATTTACCATCGTTACCGTCACCGTGCTTCTCATCGTTGTGGTAGCCTATCTGGGGCATATCACCAATCAGGAGGTGCAGGATCTCGCGCAGCAGCAGTTCAATGAGCAGCAGTTGTTGCTCACCAGACAATCTGCTGCCGCAATCGAGAGTTTTTTGGAAGAGAAGACCGTTTTAACCGAGGTGCTGGCATCGGATGTATCAGATGAGTCACCAAAGGATACGGCAAGGCGTTTTATACCGATTTATTACAAATCCACCGGTTTTTATTCTATTGAATTTATAAATAGCACGGGTGTAGTGGTATCAGGCTACCCGGCGGAGGATACGCCAATCGGACTCGATCTGTATGCGATAAACAGAAGTCAGGCATTCGATCATGCAAGGGATCGCAGAGAGACTCATATCACAGACCCGGTACCGTTATTTGGAGGCGGGTTTGGTTCGGTCGTATGGGTACCTGTGTATTCTGGCGGCGAATTCAAAGGCGTGATACTTGCGATCATCAGAATGTCCACACTCTCAGATCGATTCCTTGCCGATGCAATTCCTGAAGGGCATGGTTATATGTACATGATTGATGGTTCCGGACGCTCGCTCTACGATGGGGCGCATGAGGAGATGATCGGCGAACAATATATCGGGAGTTTCTTCACGAACACTTCGTCCTATGCAGGTATTTTGCGGGAGCAGATGCAGGAAAAGGAGGGAACCGGCTATTATTTCGATAAACTCACAGGAGAGCGCCAGATTGTGGCATACACACCCGTTATCTGGCGTAACCGTGTCTGGTCTGTCGCAACAAGCGCACCCTTACAAGAGGCAGAGGCACTGATACATTCGGTCTACCGGAAGCAGATACTCTTCATCGCGATCGTTGTCACAATCATCCTTGTC
>DTYY01000287.1 GCA_012961645.1 Methanosarcinales archaeon
AGGGCGGCGTGCCAACGATACCAACATGGCTTGCTCCGACACAGGTGCGGCTGATACCGGTAGCAGACCGACACATCGAGTATGCTGAAGGCGTCGCAAGCATGATGCGCGATGTCAGAGTCGATATCGATGACCGCGATGAGACCGTTGGAAAGCGAATCCGCGCTGCTGGAAGGGATTGGATCCCGTACGTCGCTGTGATCGGGGATACAGAGGTCGAAAGCGGGATTCTGAGCGTGACAATCCGCGCAGAATCCGAAAAAGTGGAAGAGACCGCTCAAAGACTGCGCGAAAGGGTTATCTCAGAGATTGCTGGCATGCCGTACCGCCAGATCAATCTTCCGGTGATGCTGTCGCAGAGGGCGGTCTTCTTCGGCTGATTGATATGGCATCGGTTACCATTGTATGGTCAGGTATTGGGCAACAAATGGGTGGTCTGATGCAACGGGCGAAAAAGGGAAAAAGCCTCTCATTGGAAATAAATGGCAAGGAAGTAGAATATGAATGTTAAACGGCTCGTTATAGCAACGATTCTTGGAATACTCAGCGGTCTCTTCTGCATGTACGGAGCAATCGCCAAATTCCCGGAATTCGCATCTGATACACTGTTGCTGATCGGAATCGTGTACAACAGAGCGCTGATCGGGATCATGATAGGGATCGCGGACAACATCGATCTACATCCGGCACTGCGCGGCGCAGTGATCGGCGTTGTGGTCAGTATGGCGATGGCAATCTTTGATGCTTCGTGGATACTTCTCGGATTCGGACTGGTCTACGGAGTTCTGATCGATGTTGTGACATCTAAAACTATATCTAAGAGCAGCAAGAATGAAGATCGAAGATCACAGACGATTCAGGTGCACCAGGATGACAACGAAACGAATAATCCCGTGTCTTGATACAACCTTTGACGAGAGCGGCAAAGCCATGGTTGTCAAGGGAATTGAATTTGAGAGCCTGCGGTATGCGGGCGACCCAGTAAAACTTGCCAGACGGTACGTAAAACAGAAAGCCGATGAACTGGTCTTTCTTGATATCTCGGCATCAATCGATGACAGAGCCACGATGACCGACGTGATCAGAAGGGTTGCAGACGTTGTTACGATCCCATTCTGCGTTGGCGGTGGAATTGCGAGCTTCGCTGACTTTGAGCGGGTGCTTGATGCAGGTGCGGGTAAGGTCGGGATCAACACCGCAGCGGTCAAGAACCCTGAACTGATCAAAGAAGTCGCAGATGCGTTCGGATCTGAGAAGATCGTTGTTGCGATTGATTGCAAGCGCAGGTTTGAAGAAAGCGATGGAAAGACGATGGTAAAACTCGAAGACGGGCGCAGCGCATGGTACGATGTCGTTATATACGGCGGCAAAGAGCTCACCGGCATCGATGCCATAAAGTGGGCACAGGAGATGCAGGACTTGGGCGCCGGCGAGATACTGCTCACAAGCAAGGATCGGGACGGGACAAAGGACGGTTATGACATCCCGATAACGAAGACGATCGCAGAAGTCGTGGATATCCCTGTGATCGCATCAGGTGGCGTCGGCACGATGGAACACATCTATGAGGCGTTTGCTAATGGTGCGGATGCGTGTCTCGCAGCAAGCATATTCCACTACGGGACGTACACCGTGGGTGAGATCAAGGAGTATCTGAGGAAGCGAGGACTTGCTCAGTGAGCGCGAACAGGGTTTCGACGCCCTTCTGTTGCTCGGCGATCTTGCGCTCGTAGCGCCATTTGAGGATGGTGATGACGCAGCCGATGAGCAGCAGGATGG
>DTYY01000288.1 GCA_012961645.1 Methanosarcinales archaeon
CCAGGGTCTGTTCTCGATTTGACAATTATGTCAGGGTCTGATAGTGTGTCCTGTACTCTGTCGATCTGCCCAAACATTTCCGGATGGTCACTTTCGATGTGCTCCTGTCGCTCGGATGTTAATCGAATCTGCCGATTATGGACGTCTTTGAGCCATTTCATTTATTTGCACCGGGTTTTATTTGGGGTGGTATGTTGTCTGGTGTTTCGAGTACATGGAAAGTACTGAATGCGAGTATTCGGATGTCAGATGATGCTTCAATCACCACTTTCCCCACCCTTAAGTTTCGAAAGAACATTGATAGACGAAAGAAATGTGTAGAACATCCATTCGTACCATATTTCTCTATCATATTCAGCATGTTGGGACTTATTATGATGGCGAATATCAAAGTTGTTAATTATTTTGAAGAGATCGCTCTCATCTTTCGACGGCAGTCGAACACCATCCTTCTTAAGGAATTCTAACACGTCTGCAAGCTCCCTGATAGCATCTTTCTTATCAGAGGTTGTTGCATGGTGCCTCATGTACTTGGATATTGCATTTTGTCGTCTCATGTCAATGTTCTCAGGGTCATCAGTTTGAACAATTTCTTCAAATATAGGTTCCAACCCGGTTGGCGCAATTTCGAGAATCTCTCCATCACTCGATAGTTGATACCCACAGTCATAATCTTTAAGGATCTCGTTGAGGTTCTTCCGATATGCAGCCCTTCCGTTCTCTCTATCATATTTGGAAGAATGCCATCCACAATTATCCCATCTGTGATACCATTTGTCTATAGGTTCCGAGACATGATCATAAAGAAATTCGATAACAGTAAAAAGAGTGGGTTCGTCATAGTTTTCAATATTTTTCTCTATTGGCCAAATGTCGTCCATCCCCAACTCCAAATAGATGAATGCTTCACTATCACTATCTCCACGACCCCAAAGACCACGAACCTCACCCTTATCAACGCAGTGGTAGCCTGTTGCCTCTTGAAAGTAAAGATCATCTTCAAACTCTCGATAGATTCGGAGAAAAACTTTCTTCAACAATTGCAAATCCACAGGTTCTGGTTTCAAGATTCCTTTCCTTGCAGCATAGTATTTTTTGTCACTCATCACGAAACTCCTTCATACCATTTTAATCGATGTTTAGTATAATTCCGGTACATCCGCAATACTTCATATATTCATACGATTTGAACGTATATATGAATTTCACATATCACCCTCTCACAATCTGGCTATACATTCACAATGTTCCCGCCTACTCACGGGCAGCAGACACCCGCTGCGCACCTTCCAGTTATCCATAATGACAGTCGGAGACACCCTCTGCACACCGTCCAGCTTCCTGATCTTCTCAGCGATGAATGTCCTGAGCTCCCCCCATCCGCAAGCCAGACCTCGGTCATGATCGTATGATCTCCCGCCGAAGTTGCAACGAATTTCACCTCGGGAAACTTGCTCAATCGCAGTGCGATATCGAGAAGATACGAGGGTTCGGCATCGATTCCGACGAGTGAGACCGAGTTGTACCCAAGTTTTGCGGGATCGGTTACGACCGTGTACTGTTTTATGACGCCTTCTTCTTCAAGTGCTCTCACACGATTCCGTATCGTGGATTCGCCGACACCAACTATTGCAGCGATCTCGGTGTGGGGTGTGCGTGCGTTCTCACGAAATGTATCTATAATCAATACGTCTCTTTCGTCAATCATTTGCGTAATTATCATATCGATCTCTGCCGTTTTTCTGAGATTTGTTGACGATTTTCGTACCATAATGTTATATACTCGCATTACACATCACTGTGACAGTAAGCCATTAAAGGGTTTACACAACTATATATCGATGGCGGAGGTCCATGTAGATGACTACGGAAGATGAACTCAAAGCAAACTTCAAGGGTGAAACAACAGAAGTCGCGCTCTACCTTGCAATGTCAAAACAGGCAGAGCGTGAGGGACATGCCATTGCAGCGCTGTACTTCAGGCAGATCGCGATGGATGAGGCGTGGCATGCCGTAGAGGTCGCTGAACTCCTCGGCATGATCAAGGACACAAAATCAAACCTTGCGATGATGCTCAAAGGCGAGACGATGGCTGAAGACGAGAAGGCGGATGCTGCAAAGGCAGCCGAAGCTGAAGGAAACATTGAAGCGGCACGGTTCTTCGAGCGAGCATCAAAGGACGAGGCACGGCACAGAGCAGGGCTCGAAGGTCTTCTCAAGCGGTTTGAAGCGCATGGATGGTGACAGGGACTGAAAAGCAATAAGCAAAAAAGCAGAGGTGAACAGAAATGGCTGACAAAAAGAAGACCGACCTTCCTGAGAAGGGAGCGGTCCTGCAGAGAGATGGAGAGACATACGCGATAGCACCAGACACTCCTGCAGGCGTGGTCTCGCCTGAAATCCTGCGAAGGATTGCGGACGTGGCAGAGAAGTATGGTGCGGCAGCGATAAAGATTACGAGCGCACAGAGGATGGTGATTGTGGGGCTCAGGGAAGAGGAGATCGACAGCGTCTGGGAAGACCTTGGAATAAGTCCGGGTGCCGCGATCGGACTCTGCGTCCGGAGCGTCAAGACCTGTCCCGGAACCACCTTCTGCAAGCGGGGCATCTCAGACAGCCTGAGTCTCGGGCTTGCGCTCCATGATGCATATCACGGCATGAGTCTCCCTGCCAAGTTCAAGATCGGTGTATCAGGATGTCCGAACTGCTGCGGTGAGTCATGGGTGAAGGATATCGGGTTCTTCGGTTTTAAGAACGGTTTTAAGGTGGTTGTGGGAGGAGAAGCCGGCAGAAAGCCGAGAATCGCACAGGAACTGACCTACGTCGAGTCGATCGACGATGCGAAGAATGTTGTGCAGAGTGTTCTCGACTACTACAAAGCGAATGCGAAAACAAAGGAGCGGATCGGCGACTTCATCGATCGGATCGGGTTTGACGAATTCAAGGCAGACGTGCTGTGATGAGGGCCGTTGACGCAAAAGTCATGCATCGATGATTCATTGGCACTCCCGATACATCCCGGGGAGGCGCTAAAAACTCCACGCGAAAGCCCCCGGGTAATGTCTTTTTATCTTACTGAAGGAAACGACCATCACCTGCGTGAGATGATGTAGAACCAGGTCAAGCCGATACATGCCACGATCACCGCAAAACTGAAGACTGCGCTGAATATCGGTGCGTATTGCCACTCGAACCATGTATGGATCGCATCCTGCGCCGAGAAATAGAAGTGGAGTGTGGCGATCAGCGTAAGAATCATCGCGATGATGAACAGCCCTGTTCTGAATTTACTTTCGAGATCGTTTTCAGCCATCATTATCCCCTTTTCCTTTTTCTGATATGAGTAAGCATGAAGATCGTGATCACAATCATGATCCACGTCATTGCCGATGTGAACCCGGGTGTCTTTGTTCCCACGCCGGTAACAGGTCTGGATTTGTAGTCATCCTCTTCCACCGGCTCGGGCATGAAGTCACTGACCTTGATGCTGCCCGGCACGATCTGCTCATCCTTCGGAATCGTGCGCATCGGGTTGAGCTGCACCACACCATCTCCACGCTCGACGATGGTATCGTTCTTCCAGATCAAAACCTCAACGATGTAATTGTAGCCATCGGGCACGACGATGTCTGCGCTGCGGATGATCGTGGTCTCTCTGTCGATGTTTCCTGTGGAAATCCAGACCTTGTCAGCAAGTAGCCCGGCATCAGACTCACGTGCCTTGATCAGCACGGGAAGGTCCTCGCTTGCCTGATCACCCTCATTTGTGAGGTAGATGTCAGTTCCAATCCTCACCTTCTCCTTCTCACCGACTTTTGTCACGTTCTTCACCAGAAAGTCCATTTCCTGAATTTTAAGACCGATATCATAAATGTTCGGATCCAGATTGCCGATACCATAGATTTGTTTCGCTCGCCGGCTCAGTCTTTTTTCATCTTCAAATAAAACAACGTCTATCTGGTATCCGCCCTCCCTTTCTACACTGATCTGTTGCGATACCGATAATGTCTCGCCTTTAGGGACGGTTCCGGCAGAGATTGTGGTCTGATCCACAAGGAGCTCTGATACCGAGTCAAACGCTTTCAGCAGGAGTTTTGCTTCTCCACTGCCACCGTCCCCCCGATTCTCGACATAGGTGGTCACATTCAGCACAACCTCTGTGCTGGTCACCTGATCTGCCGAGATATCGATATCTGCAATCGCCAATCTGCTCTCCTCGAAATCCTGCAGGCACCCGCAGGTGATCAGCGATGTGAGCAATACGAGAAGTACGCCACGTAACAGTATAGTCCCGCCTCTTTTCTGCATCATTACGTATTATGGGCTTGATGTCATGATAAATGTTTGGTGTATCAGATACCCAAGATCTAATCGATTTGGTGCGGATGGCGGCAAAACCTTGGTTTCACATATCACGCATCCGGTCGACTGCCTCCTTTATCCGGTCTGTTGGGCTGGTCATCGAGAACCGCACATATCCTTCTCCGTATTCTCCGAATCCGAC
>DTYY01000289.1 GCA_012961645.1 Methanosarcinales archaeon
GTGACAATAACACCTGCAGCAAGCCAGACGGCTGGAACGATGCTGGAACCACGGGCTGCACATATTCCTGCCCAACACTGACAGGCGACCTCAACCGCGACGGACGGGTTACCACCGCAGATGCCGTGATCGCACTCGATATTGCGGCAGGAAGCCGCGAATGCGATCCTGCTGCAGACGTGGACGGCGATGGAGAGGTCACCTCGCTTGACGCGCTCCTTATCCTGCAGGCTGCAGCCGGGAATATAGAATTATAAGTATATGCATTGAAATGGACAACAAAAAAGTTGCAGCAGCAATGTTAACAGCGGCAATACCGATCCTAACCACTATTAAATCTATTTTGGAATGCTAATGTAATAACATTTGTTATTTAATTTTATTGAAATCTCAAGGTGTGAAATGCAAGTGTTTCTATCCGCTGTTATTCGGTCAAGAAATAGTCCATCCGGAAAAGGGTTATAACAGACCCGCACAGAATCAGAGATATGTTCACCATCCTTACAGGCGCCCAGTTCGGAGATGAGGGCAAAGGGAAGATCATAGATGTATTGAGCAGTGGTTACGACATTGTTGTCCGATTTCAGGGCGGAAATAACGCAGGACATACTGTGGTCGTTGGAGATGACACCTACAAACTTCATCTGCTTCCTTCAGGCGTCCTCACCGATGCCCGCCTTCTGATCGGTCCGGGCGTGGTCATCGATCCAGGAGTTCTTATCGGAGAGATCGAGATGCTTGAGAGTGCAGGCATAAGAATAACGCCAGAAAAACTCGGGATCGATGCAAAAGCAAGCATCATCATGCCCTACCACATCGAGATGGACAAGCTGCGGGAGCAGGGGCGGAAGCATAAGATCGGAACGACCGCTCGTGGCATCGGATTTGCGTACATCGATAAGACATCGAGGGACGAGGTGCGGCTGGCAGATCTTTCCGACAAAAACATTTTTTTAGCGACCATGGATGAACTTGCACCGCAGAAGGAGCGCGCAATCATCGATCTCGGAGGCGCCCCTGGTGTGGTGCGGGCATGTATTCCCGATTATACCAGATACGGCGCCGTGCTCAAGCCCTACATCACCGATGTCTCTTATGAGCTCAACCATGCGCTCGATTCGGACAGAAACGTGCTTGCAGAGGGCGCACAGGGCGCGCATCTCGACATCATTCACGGTACCCAGAAGTATGTGACCTCATCGAGCACCACAGCAGGCGGCGCATGTGTGTACCTTGGCATCGGTCCGACGAGGGTAGATCAGGTGATCGGTGTGGTCAAGGCATACATCACACGTGTCGGAGAGGGTCCGCTGCCGACCGAACAGACAGGAGAGATCGGGGACCGTCTGAGAGAGATGGGCGGCGAATTTGGTACCACTACAGGGCGACCCAGGCGGTGTGGTTGGTTCGATGCTCCGCTTGCACGAAAAGCCGTGTATCTCAATGCCTACTCGAACATCGCACTGACAAAACTGGATGTTCTGACCGGACTTGGTCCGATCAAGGTCTGCACAGAATACGAACTGGACGGTGAACGCATAACATATCCGCCCGAACTTTCGTCTGATCTCGAGCGTTGCGTCCCTGTGTATGAGGAGATGGATGGATGGGACCTGGATATTTCTATTGTGGATGCGTTCTCAGATCTTCCGGCTGCTGCACAGGATTATGTGTGCAGAATCGAGGAGATCCTCAAAGTCGACATCAGGATCGTCTCAAACGGTCCGAAGCGTGATCAGATGATCGTTCGCTGAAAAAATCAAACGCGTCCACCAACGCTTGCCATCGGGACGGCTACTATAGTCTTTCCGAAAAGTCTTTAAAATGACTACGCCGCCTATTAGATGATGAGATGGATATGGCTAAATGCTATGAAAAACTTTTGAAACACAGCAAGGAGATAAAGAATAGACTTAAAAGCGAAAAAGATCTGCAAGTAAAATTAAAATCGATTTTACTCAATATGGTCGCTTCAGGAAAGTTTTTGAAAGAATTAGCACCAGAATCTGGCATATCACTGGCAACTGTTTATGTTTGAATAAATCAGTGGTTAAATCACGGCTATAATGGAATGTTGCCAAAGAAAATGAGTGGAAGACCGCCCAGGTTGGATAAGAAGCAGAGAAAAGAGTCAAGAAAGCCCCTTCGGGGCAAAATTGGCTGATGTTCTCACAGCACATATCCAATTTCCCCACTTTTAGGCTCATAGACATGCCTCCGAAATTTCAAATGTCGAATATAATCGAGTATTTGTAGACTAAGAAGACACGATTATTCGCGCCTCCTCGTCTAAGAACCGTACGTGCGACTTTCGCCGCATACGGCTCAAGCATTTTGTAACCCTTTCAGTCCCAGGGCAGCAGTTTTCGGATCCTCCCTCTGAGTTTCCGAAGATTAAAGTATTCATAGTCAAGATAAGGGTTTTTATCGAGCTTAAAACTGATATGTCTGACAATCTTCGTATCTGAGAAGCTTTTTAGCCGAATTGTTCCCGTAGAGAACACCCAGTTCCTCCGTCCTTCGGTATGCCAATATTTATTAGCGGCCCATGTCCGGGATTTATTCGGATGTCTCCGCTTCGCCCATCTCCAGAGCATATTCCACATTCTGTTATCCAGATTGTTGAACACCTCCTTGGATACGACTGATCGATGATAATTCGACCAGCCAATGATGATGGGGTTCAGAGCGCCTATAAGATTCTCCTGTTTCCATGCTTTCGCCTTCTTAATTGTGTCACCCATCTTACGAGTAACCTCTGCAATAGACTTCTTAGATGGCTTAATCAGGAGTTTTCCCTTATATTTTCGGAATTTCCAGCCCAAAAAGTCAAAACCATCATCGATATGAGTGATCAGAGTCTTTTTCTCCGACAATTCCAGATCTCGTTCCTTCAGAAACAATTTAATCAGTTCAGCAATCTCATTAGCGGTTTCTTCTGAATCTGCAGTAACAATAAAATCGTCCGCATACCTCACGAAATTCACTTTGTGAGTATTATAACGCCTTTTATTGATTATTCCACTTTTACTGGCATGATATTCAGATGAAATTGCATTTTCAATCCCATTTAAAGTCATATTCGCCATTATCGGAGATATAATACCTCCTTGTGGTGTTAATGCTTTTGTAGGATTCAAATTGCGATTATACACAAACCAAAAAAAATAACAAAAAGACGCACGAGCGTCTTTCTAAGAA
>DTYY01000290.1 GCA_012961645.1 Methanosarcinales archaeon
AACGAGATCGTTCCTGCGCCGTTGTCGATGTTGTTGATGTACACATTCGTGGGTTCACCATCACCGTTCAGGAATGTTCCCTCGTTCTGCCACTCGGCATGGAGCACCGAATTGTTGAATGAGAGCGTATACTGGACACCATAGACCGGTATATTCCTTGGATCAACATCGATGTTCACGAGGAACTGCTCCTGGAAGTCCACGCATTCACCATCATCGAGCACATCGACTTTTATCTCGATTCCTGCCGGATAGAAGCTCTCCATGCAGTTGTTCTCCTCATCGATCTCCATCACATCGTCGAAGCTGTCAGCACATACCTTCAACAGATCGTTGGGGGTTGTCATGGTCAGAACGGTTGCAAACGTTCCTGTGTATGAATCTCCAGGTGCAAGTGCATCAGGCACCGTCATGTCCTCGATCCATGTCCAGGTTCCTGGAGTGGCGAGTTCGCCGATGTGGAGTGTTGTGGTGTGTCCTGCGGCTACAGGTGCATTACCCTCGTTTTTGACGATGTAGTGGACGATGTAATCGTTGCCGGTTCCCTGCTGCTCTCCATAGAGATCGGTTATCACAAGATCAGGCAGATTCGTGCACTTGAATGTGCCATCATGCCAGGCGACAGGGGTAACCTCAGAACCGACATCGTCGCTCAGCATGCAATAATAGCTTGGGTCCTCAGCTTCGCTCACAAAGTGCAGTGGGGTCATGCAGTATACATCACACTCGTAGTGTATGGTGAGGTTGCAGATATGCGCTAGTCCATTCACCGAACCGCTCGTAGCTTTTCTTGCGAAGACGAGCCACTCATACCCATCTGTATCAGAGCCCCATGTTGCGGTGAGATCCCACATCGGATTGTACTCAACATCTGTGACGTTCGCACAGCCAGGAGTGTATGAGAGTTTGATCGAACCGCCCTGGAAGAGATCGGTGGTCTCTGCGTAGACCTCCACAACCGTGGTGTTGCAGTACGATGCTCCGCTGTGCTGTGGGACGAGGTAGACGTTGTTTGGCAGAGACTCCTTCTCAACGATCAATATGGCATTGGTTGCACCAAAGCCACTTCCATCCTCCGTAAACTCTGTTACCTCAGGGTTACAGAACGGATTTAACTGCAGTTCACTCGTCACGCTGCGTGAGTCTGTGCCTATCGGGTAGTCAGAGGTGCCATACCATACCGGAACCCATGGTCCACCATCGTTGAAGTCGAGTGCTTCGTTGGCGCCGTTGGTATCAAGAGTGGCTGTGAAGAGCGTGGTACCCACGATCTCCTCTACCGGATTGTCGATGCACGGGAAACTTGCAGATGTGGTTGCATCCTCTGGCAGCACATGATACTGCGTTCCATACTCAGTTGCAAGCCTGTCATATCCCTCATTGATATGGTACTCGACATACGGGTTAGTCGGATGCCCGTATACGATGAGCAGAGCCATGCCGCTTGTGTATCCCTTGCCGTACACATAGTTTGATCTGGCTGCCTGATAAGCACCATTTCCAGTAACATAGGCTGTCACATCATAAGCCAGTGTTCCGTACTGGTACTCTGACGCTTTGAACCCTTTCATATCAGTGTAGTACGCATCGGCTGTGAGTGGGTTGCCATTGAATGATAACTCGAAGTCCGGTCTCGGGTCAGGACCTGGATTCGGACCGGTTTCCGATTTTCGCCAGCAGAAGTACTCGTAGAGACGTGCATGCTTTATGGTTGCCCCAACCGGAATATCAGAAGTTGTTCCGGCGATCTCGTTGTTGTCTGTTCCTATGTCGAAGTTCACCGTTTCATTCTTGTACTTATAGTCTCCTGTCGTGTAGATCAACCCATGCTTTCCAGCATCGCTGTATATTCCCTGCAGCGGGTACTGTCCACGGTATCCATAGCAGGTTGCAGGCGACATGGTGTCTGTATCGCAGTCCCCTGTCGTTGTCCTCTGCTCAATAGATGCGTTGTTATTCTCATCAGATTCAAATATATCGTCGTCGCAGTCAGCCACCACCGTTATGGTGATGTTCTCAACCGATGTCGGCTTCCAGTTGCCAAGTGATACCGACACACTGGTATTTGCAAGCAATCCTGCTACATTTACCTTGTTGCTGTACAGTTCGGTACTGGACCCATCCGTGATAGAGATGCTGACGCTAAAAGCTGCAGCATCATAACTCAGGTCTGTATTCTTTACCTGTGCAGATTGTACATTCGTCAGATCCGCGAATATATAATCCGGACCTATATCGGTCACGATAAGGTCGGGCTGCGCCAATGCTGGTGCTGCCATTGCGCATAATAACAGTGCGCTCATCAAACCAATGACGGTTTTTGTTCCCGTTTTCATGTTCTTAGATTCCTCCTCTTGTGTTTATTCGGTTATTACCAGGGCTTACATGATTGCTGCCCCTCACAACACTCTTTGGTGCTGTTCTGTCTGTTTCTGTCGTTTCAAGACCTCCATTGTCTCTGTTCTTCGTCTGGCAGTTTCCTGCCCGTTCTATACTGATGCATAATTTACGCTCACGCAAAAGCAAACCATAAGTATCAGAAAACCCGAGAGATTAAAATGCCCAATCGGCATCCGGGGTTTGTTGATACAGGTCGCAAAGCTATGTTGATGCACTCTCTCGCCGGTTGGGCTTTTAGATGCACCATTGTTGTTTTGTGGCTTTTTTCACAAATATTTACTCCATATCACCTCCTTTCTTCACCAGCAGACCGGCGTGTATCTTGGATCGGTGGGGAAACCCACATGATTCGCAAGCCGGATCACGTCACCGATGTTAACCTTGTCGTCGTTGTTCACGTCAGCAAGATTGCCATCGACCGGATAATATCTCGGATCGGTGGGGAAACCCACATGATTCGCAAGCCGGATCACGTCACCGATGTTAA
>DTYY01000291.1 GCA_012961645.1 Methanosarcinales archaeon
AGAAGAAAAATGGCGTTGTCTCGCATGTTGGTATCTATCTAGGAGGAGGCAACTTTATTCATGCTAGTTCTGGTGCTGTTGCCGGTATCCAGAACAACATCGCCAATGGATATCACATTGCTCTGTGCTGCCAACCCTGATGCGGCAGTGAGCATGAGCATGCCCACCACCATGAAGAATCTCAACCTATGATGGAAAGCTGATGCAAAATTCGTCATAAAATGGTTTTATCGCCTGCAATATACTGAAAAATGGTTGTTGAGAGAATTTTGAACAGTGCCAAAGATAACAATTGTGAGGGTCTGTAAAAAGTTTCTTACAAACCCTCGGGGACAATTCATTGACGATTACGCAGCCGTCATCTCGCCTGACGCACCCTCTTTTACGTCTGCAAACGCCATGATCGACTTAAGCATCATATCGATCGTGAAGTGCTGCGCTGTGATCGCGTTTGCCGGACATGCAGAGGCGCATGATCCGCAGCCCTTGCAGAGCGTCGGGTTGATCTCTGACTTCTTGGTGGTGTAGGTGATCTCCTCAACCGTCACGGTGACGTCCTTTAAGGATGGTGCCTCATACGGACAGACCGTGACACAGGTCCCGCAACCGATGCAACGTTCAGGATCGACCACGCTTATATTACCCATCGTCTCGAGCGTATCTCTGGTGAGGATGGTGCACGCCCTTGATGCAGCACCTGAAGCCTGCGACACCGACTCATCAATGAGCTTTGGCGCCTGTGCGGTTCCGCAGAGGAAGACGCCGTCGGTCGCAAAGTCCACCGGTCTTAGCTTGATATGCGCCTCAAGGAAGAAGTTGTTGTTTCCAAGCGGTACCTTGAACTGCTCAGAGAGCTCCACATTGGATTCTGGAGTCACCATCGGTGCACTCAGCACCACGAGGTCTGCTGCGATCTCCACATCCCTGCCGAGCAGATGGTCGAATACGTTTACCACGCCATCGCCAACCTCGGGTTCCTGGTCCTCGGTGTATCGCATGAAGTAGACGCCGAGTTCCCTTGCCCTGATGTATAACTCCTCCCATACGCCGTACGTCCTGATATCCCGGTACAGCACATAGATGTTTGTTTCAGGACTTTCCTCCTTGATCCGGATCGCGTTCTTCATGGCGCTGATGCAGCAGACCCGTGAGCAGTACGGGCGTTCATCGTTTCTTCCGCCTGCGCACTGTATCATCACGACCGTCCCTATATCCGCATCCAGACCCCTCTCAAGCATCTCCTCAAGCTGCAACTGGGTGACCACATTCTCGTACTTCCCATAAGAGAAGTAGCCCTCTGGCTCAAACTCGTGAGCGCCTGTTGCGATGACCGCAGCACCAAACTCGATCTCCTTGCCACCTGTTAGCGTTGCCCTGAAGTTGCCCATCGCACCCTCCACACTCTCCAGCATAGTTCCGGTGTACACGGTGACCTTTGGGTTACCCTCCACCTTGGTCACCATCTCGCTTAACACATCAGAGGCTCTCTGCCCGGTGTGCAGATTCTTAATGCTCCGTAACATGCCGCCGAGTTCTGGCTCCTTCTCGATAAGCGTCACCTCAAAGCCGTTGTTTGCGATATCGAGTGCGGCGGTCATACCCGCGATACCTCCGCCGACCACCAGCGCCGACTTGGTGAGTGCGAGTTCCTGGGTGTAGAGCGGTTCTGCCAGACTCGATTTTGCGACTGCAATCCGCACGATGTCCTTTGCCTTGACCGTCGCCTTCTCTGGCTCGTTCTGGTGCACCCATGAGCAGTGCTCCCTGATGTTTGCAAGCTCGAAGAGGAATGGATTGAGTCCTGCACTCCGGCAAGTCTCCTGAAACAGCGGTTCATGCGTTCTTGGAGTGCATGATGCGACCACAACCCGGTTGAGGTTGTGTTCCTTGATCATCTCCCCTATCCGCTCGTGAGAGTCTCCGCTGCACGCATAGACCTCTTCTTTGGAGACTACAACCCCCGGGAGCGTGTCCGCATACTCAACAACAGCAGGCACGTCCACGATATTGCCGATGTTGATACCGCATCTGCAGATCACGACACCGATTCTTGGTTTGTCCCCGTTCAGCGGCATCTCCTCTGGATATGTCTTCTTGGTCACGAGTGTGCCCCGTACATCCGCAAGCATCGATCCTGCCTTGGCTGCCGCTCCGCTTGCGTCTGCCACGGTGTCAGGGATGTCTTTCGGACCCTGGATGGTGCCTGATGCAAAGATTCCAGGCACGCTCGTCTCGACCGGATTGGTCAGATCGGTCTTGATGTTCCCAAACTCGTCCAGCTCGATGCCAGCCATCTCAGCGAGCTTTCTGGTCTCTTCGGACGGAGTAAGCCCGATGGAGAGTACGATCATGTCGAACTCTTCACGTTCGATCGTTCCTTCCTCTGATTCGTACTTGACATAGACATTGCCCGTCACTGGATCGATATCCACGCCGTTTGGTCTTGATCTGATATATCTGACGCCCGCATTCTTTGCTCTCTGATAGAACTCCTCAAATCCCTTCCCGAATGCTCTCACATCGATCACAAAGATCGTCATGTCCAGATCGGGTTCGTGTTCCTTTGCGACCATCGCCTCCTTGGTGGCGTACATGCAGCAGACCGCAGAACAGTACGGGTTGCCGATCTCAGGGTTCCTTGAACCGACGCACTGGATCCATGCGATGCGCTCTGGTCTTGTTCCGTCTTCAAGCTCGATATGCCCACCTGTAGGACCTGAAGAACTGAGCATCCGTTCGAACTGCATCGACGTGATGACCTTCGGATTCTCGATATGGTACTGCTCCAGCCTGACCGGATCAAATGGCTTGAATCCCGAGGTGAGGACGATCGCGCCAACCGGGATATTGATCAATTGATCCTTCTGCTCGTAATCAACAGCGCCTGCATCACATGCTTTCGCACAGTTGCCGCATTTGCCCTTGGTCAGGTACAGACAGTGTTCGGCATCGATTACCGCAATCTTTGGCACAGCCTGCGGGAACGGGAGATAGATCGCCTTGTGCTTCCCGAGCAGTTCGTTGTACTCATCAAGCACCTTCACAGGACACTTGGCAAAGCAGACCTCGCACCCGATACATTTGGTCTCGTCGATGTAACGTGCCTTCTTGTTGACCGTGACCGTGAAGTTGCCTTCCTCGCCGCTGATCGCGTTCACATCGCAGTACGTCATCAGTTCGATGTTCGGGTGCCGCTCGGCATCGACCAATTTTGGCGAAAGCGTACACATCGCACAGTCCATCGTCGGGAATGTCTTGTCAAGCTGGGACATCTTCCCGCCGATACTCGGTCCTGACTCGATTAAGTACACCTTAATCCCGCTGTCTGCCAGATCCAGCGCCGACTGGATGCCCGCGATGCCGCCACCGATGACAGCCGCCGCACCGACCTTATCGCCAGCCATTACTGTTCACCTCCGATCTTCTTCAGAAATTCATCGTTCTTAATGTAATTCATATCAATTCCCATCTCCTCCGGCGTAAAGCCCATCGAAAGCCCGAGCAGTTGGGAGTAATGCAGTACAGGCAGATTATACTCTCTTCCAAACTTCTTTGCAATCTCTGTCTGCCCAACGTCCAGTTCCAGATGACAGAACGGACAAGCATCCACGAAACAGTCAGCCCCTGCCGCGACCGCATGCTGTACCTTTGCCTCAGCCATCTGCAATGCTGTCTCAAGCACTGCGGTTCTTGCACCGCCACCCGCACCGCAGCACGCAAGTTTATCCTCGTAATCGATCGACTCCGCACCAACCGCTTCCACCAGTTCATCAAAGAATCTGGGATTCTCAACGCTTCCGAGATGCCGTTCCTTGGATGGCTTGATCAGGTGGCATCCATAATGCACAGCAACCTTCAGGTCGACTGGCTTGACCACCGCCTCTTTGATCTTGTCGACACCGACATCGCGGTGCAGAAACTCTATGATATGCCGCACAGCTATGGTCCCCTTGAACTCGTGCCCGATCTCCTTTAAAACCTTGTTCACCTCCGCCCTCAACTTCTCATCTTCCTTTAGGAGGTTGTTGGCATCCACAAGAGAGCCGAAGCAGCCGTTGCAGACCGTCAGCAGATCATAGCCCAGTTCTTCTGAGAGAACGACGTTTCGTGCAGCCATCGCAAGCCACGTGGCTTTGTCAAATGATCGAAAAACTCCGGGCGCAGGACAGCAGCTTGCACCGGGCAGTTCCACGAGTTCGACGTCCAGTTTCGCAAGAGTTTGTTTCGTAGCGATCTCGATGCCCGGATATCGGTTGGGCATTATACACCCGAGAAAAAATGATAATGTTGGCATGATACTCACTCCTTGGTCAATTCATCGAATTTTGTTATTCCGATCAGCTTACGCACTTCTTCCAGACTTTCAGGGAACCTGTGCACCGTGTATGGCAGTTCCTCGAGCCCAAGTTTCTTGCGCTTCTCTTTGGCGTCATCATTTATCGGCACCGCATGTCCATGTTGAATTACAAGTTGTGCCACAGCCCTGTGCTTCGGCAGCATGATCCCGTTCTTGACTGCAATGGTGCGTATCTTCAGCATGGCATCCACGTTCTGCACACCCTGCGGACAGCGTTCCTGACACTTGTAGCAGGTGGTACAGTACCAGATATAAGGATTGTTGAGCACCTCGTCCTTCATCCCGAGACTCGCCATCCTGAGAATCTTTCTGATGTTGTACTGCGCCTCCAGATTTGCCATTGGGCAGCCCGCGGTACATCCGGTACAGTTGAAGCACAGAACGATCCTCTCAGCACCTGGCTCTTCTCCGATCTCTTTTATGAAATCATGATCCAAATCGGCTGTTTTTATCGTATCCATTATTCAGTAGCCTCCTTTTTTGATGTTCGACTATCTCAAATTGATTATCTTGATTGTCTTGATGCGAGTATCCATAACGGTAGCTGGCGTCCGTATAATCAGAATAAAACGACATACACAACGACATATCCGACCCGTACAGGGAGCATCCGGATGTTTTAGACATGTATTAAGCACCTGCTTATTCGTTATGGTTTTACCGCACGGGTAGTACTAAAACATTTCGATGTTGAAACGCCGCACTAAATGAAGATGTAGATACGAAGATCACGTCGTATTCAGCGGACTTGGTCCGATCTTCCTGATCTCTTCGGTGAAGTCGCTGACGACCTCTGCAAAGCGGGATCCCTCGCTTGCAGATACCCACTCAAGGCGCAGTCTGTTATCCAGTCCCAGACGCTTGAGTGCTTCCTTGGTGTTCTTGATCCTTACCTCGGCATTCACATTCCCTTCGAGATAATGACAGTCTCCGATGTGGCAGCCCATAACCAACACACCATCGACTTTGTCCTTGAACGCCTCAAAGATGAATGCAGGTTCGATCCGTCCGGAGCACATCACCCTGATGATCCGGATGTTTGGTGGATACTGGATCCGGCTGACCCCGGCAAGGTCAGCCCCGGCGTACGAACACCAGTTACAGCAGAACGCCAGTATGCTTGGTTCAAATTCTTCGGTCATGTGTGATACCTCGTCTTTGGTTGCACACAGATCTGACTGTTGATCGATCTTGCGCTCTGCGCCGACCATATCCCGCCCTCGACTGCGTATCAGAACACAGGCGCGCATCTGTAGGATGTTGCCTTGACTGCACTTTAGAAAACAGTATCGGTGGCGCTGCAAGCGTTGCCAGATCCGGGTGCAAGGTTCGTTCCATTTTAGTATGGCTCATGATGGTGAGATATAGTAAAGGTTACTCTGATATCAGTAGTTCCGAATACCCCTACCTCCGAATACATTATATATTCTATAAAACATAGTCGTCTCA
>DTYY01000292.1 GCA_012961645.1 Methanosarcinales archaeon
TACGAGTTCTGGAAGTTCGTATCCCCTGTCAGGATTGTGAGAGGCGATCTGAACAGTGATGGCGATGTCACTGCAGCAGATGCGATCATCGCGCTTCAGATGGCAGCGGGAAGCAGAACCCCAGACATTTCACGTGCGGATATGAGTTTTGACGGCAGAGTGACGTCTGTCGATGCCCTGATGATCATGCAGGCAGCATCCGGGAATATCGAGTTGTGACCGAAAAAAAGGTTTGAAAACTGTGAATGAGATCCATAAGTGAAAAATAGGTAGGTTTTAGACGATGAACTTATCACTTGTGCTCCAGTCCTTAATCTACTCCATCTCACGGCTGATGCTCGATCCTTATGATGATTCTTCTGCTCGGTCTTGCGAATGGAAACGTGCAGACACTCGCCAACAACCTGATCATCGCATTTGGCACAACGGTTCTTGGACTCTTGTGCAGTGTTCACTTAGAATCACAAAACGAGGTAATCAAACATGAAAACAAAGATTGGAATAATAGAAGGCTACAACGGAGCTGTACTCCAGACAATCGGCAGAGCAGCACGTGAGCTTGAGGAATACGGAATCGAGGTAAAGGCAAGGCATCAGGCAAACGAGATCGAGGATGACTTCTGGCAGTGGCTGAGGGACGAAGCGGACGCGATCTTTCTGTACGCCAATGGGAACGATGAGAGTTTTGAGATCGTTAAAGAGGTTGCAACAGACGCAAAGGTACCTGTCTTCTCCGTAGGAAGTGAGATGCAGCTTGCCAGTGTACCGCCTGACGTGCTTGCATCAGCGCAGCAGTATCGCATGTGTGGTGGTGTAGAGAACATCAAGAACCTGATCCTCTTCATGGCACAGCACTGCAAGAAGAGCACGATAGAGCCATCTCCACCAGAGGATATGCCCTGGGATGGGATATATCATCCTGATGCGGAACGTACGTTTGAATCTCTGGGTGATTATAATAAGTGGTATCAGGAGAAAGGTGAACATACCGCGGGCATCCTCTTCCATCGCACAAGCTGGCTTGAAGGGGACACCCACGTATGTGATGCTTTGATAAGAGAGTTTGAGACTGAAGGAATCAATGTGATCCCTGTATTCTCACATGGATTTGAGAATGTGGATCTCGGGATCGATGCTAATGATATTATTTTGGATAAATATTTAATATTAGATGGAAAGCCTGTGATCGATACTCTCATAAACCTCGAGATGTTCTTTCTGCTTCCGAGAAGAGAGGGGACAGATCTATCCACAGGCGTGGATATATTGAAGCGATTGAATGTGCCTGTCATCCAGGCGATAATATCCTACCACAGGACAGAAACTGAGTGGAGAGAGAGTGGAGACGGGCTTGATCCGACCGGAATCGTGATAAACGTTGCAATGCCTGAGTTTGATGGAACGATCGAGCCTGTGTTCATCGGAGCGATAGACAGGGTTGATGAGCCTACAACTGGTGCCCTGTACAACAGACACGTTCCGGTTATGGAACAGATCAGGTTTCTGGTCTCAAGAGCCGCTAAGTGGATCCATCTGAAGGATGTAGCAAATTCAGAGCGAAAAGTAGCAATTATTCTGCTCAATTCACCATGTAAAGGCGTGGAGGCAACGATAGGAACGGCGTTTGGACTGGATTCTCTGGAAAGCGTGGTCCGCCTCCTCCACCGGATGAAAGAGGAGGGTTACAATCTTGGCGATGATATTCCGGAGAGTGGGGAGGATTTGATCGATGAAATCCTTGAGAAAAAGGCGATAAGCGAGTTCAGATGGACTCCACTCCCCGAGATCGTGAAGAAAGGCGGATCGTTCATGCTGCCCCATGATACGTATCTTGAATGGTTCTCCAGGTTTCCTGATGGTGTCAAGCGGGAACTCGTCGAGACATGGGGCGATCCACGATCCGATTTCTCATCCCAGGGAAAAGCAGCGCTATCCGAGCCAGAACTTAAAGAATGGGAATGGGCAAAGCTCAGCATGGGACTGCATGATGGCAACATCATAATCCCTGGCCTTAGATTCGGGAACGTCTTCATAGCGATTCAGCCGAAGAGAGGCTGCGCAGGTGCAAAATGCGATGGTGAGGTCTGCAAGATACTCCATGACCCGCTCTGTCCGCCGCCGCACCAGTGGCTCGCAGTCTACAAGTGGATCGAACACGAATTCGGGGCCGATGTGATCGTGCATGTCGGTACACACGGGCTGCTTGAGTTTCTTCCAGGAAAGAGCGTTGGATTGTCAACGGAATGCTATCCGCAGATATCGATCGGAACGATTCCGCATCTTTACATCTATGATATCACAAACCCGATGGAGGCGACGATAGCCAAGCGCCGGGGATATGCGACGATGATTGATCACCTGCTCCCTGTGATGGCGCCATCGGGGCTATATGAGGGGCTCGAGGATCTGGGCGATCTGCTCGCAGAATACGGAAAGGCGAAGATCACCAGCGATGATGCAAGGCTCCACTCGATATCCCATCTGATCGTGGATAAGGCAAAGGAGGTGAATCTCTTCGAGGAGTTTGATGATCAGGACAGGTTTGTGGATGATCTGCACGGAAAGCTGACACTGCTGCGTGAGACCCAGATCAGGGATGGGATGCATATCTTAGGCGTTGCGCCCGGGGGGAGAGCTCTTGCAAATCTCCTGGTTTCGATACTCAGATTCGATGTCGGCACCTATACATCGATACGTCGGTGCATACTCGAGTGCATGGGTCTTGATTATGAAGCGATCATTGAACATCCGGCAGTACGCAACGAATCCGGAAAGACGAACGGAGAACTGCTTGATGAAAGCACTGAGATCGCTGTCAGGATTATGGAGGAGATGGTATCAAGAGACGGAGACGAACTCGATGATGGCGAGATACTTGGGATTTGCAGGGAGTTTATCGAGATCGGTGATAAATCGGATGATCTGATCAGAGTCGTCAGGTTTGGGATGTCACTCATTCCAAAGATCGTTTCAGGGACCGAAAGTGAGATAAACAACCTGCTCCGCGGATTTAAATCGGAATACATCGAGCCAGGACCCTGTGGTGCACTGACCCGGGGCAAGGTCGAGATACTTCCAACGGGCAGGAACATGTATGCGATCGACACAACAAAGATCCCGACACGTGCGGCATGGAATATCGGGATGAAACTTGCTGATGCCTTACTTGAAAGCTACATGGAGATTGAGGGAAGATATCCTGAAAACGTCGGGTTTGTGCTCTGGAGCACAGACATTTTCCGTGCGGATGGTGAGGAGGCTGCACAGATCCTGCACCTCATGGGGGCACGTCCGGTATGGCAGGAGAACGGCACTGTTAGGAGCGTGGATGTGATCCCGCTTAAAGAACTCGGGCGGCCGCGGATCGACTGCACCGTCCGGGTTGGCGGAATCCTGCGGGATGCATGCCCGAATATCATGGAATTGATCGATGAGGCTTCACAGAAGATCGCAGTCCTTGATGAACCGATCGATATGAATTACGTCCGGAAGCACACGCTTGAGAAGATGAAGCGGCTTCTTGAGGATCATGATGCAGAGACTGCAGAGCGTCTGGCTACGTACCGGGTCTTCGGCGCAAAGCCGGGTGCTTATGGAACAGGCGTGAATCTTGCAGTCTTTGCATCCGCATGGAAGGGAGACGATGATCTTGCTGATGTTTACATCGACTGGAGTGGATATGCCTATGGAAAAGGTGTCTTTGGAGAGGCAACTCATGCCGAGTTTGCTGATCTGTTGAAATCGGTTGAGATCACCTATCTGAAGAAGGAGTCTGACGAGTTTGACGTCCTTGACTGCTGCTGCAACTTTGCATATCACGGCGGCTTGACCATTGCTGCAAAGTCTGTTTCAGGAAAGGAGGTTTCGGCATACTACGGTGACACCAGAGATCCTGATCGTCCGGTGGTTCGTGAGATGAAAGAGGAGATCGAGCGTGTTGTTCGAACAAGACTTCTCAATCCGAAGTGGATTGAGGGCAAGAAACGGCATGGATACAAGGGCGCAGGAGACATCTCAAAGAGGGTGGATCATGTGTACGGGTGGAGCGCAACTACAAAACTCGTGGATGACTGGGTTTTTGACGATATCGCAGAGAGATTCGTATTCGATTCTGAGATGAATGAATGGTTCGAGAAGAACAACCCTTATGCACTCGAGGAGATGGCAAGAAGGCTTCTTGAAGCAGCAGAGCGGGAACTCTGGAAACCCGATGAAGAGACACTACAGAAACTCAAAAGTGCATATCTGGATGTAGAAGGCATGATGGAAGAGAAACTTGGCACAATCGATGGAGAGTTTCAGGGTGGCGAGATCGCGGTACTTGCCAGAGATGATGTCGAGGCATGGAGTGCGAAGGTGAAGGATCTGGAAGAGGAATGGAAGAAGGTTGCCTCTTCGAGTGATATCGATGCCGTATAGCGAGATGTATCACATCAATTGTTTCAACCCACCAAATCCCAGA
>DTYY01000293.1 GCA_012961645.1 Methanosarcinales archaeon
CCAGCTGATGAAGCTTTCCTCATAGGTTGTGTTTGATAGACCTGTTACGCCTGCAGGAGGTGTTGTGTCTGGAAGCGCATCTATGGTATTGAGCAAAACATTATCCCATCTCACATCTGCATATCCAGAACCGCCTGAAAACTTCATCTTCACTCGAAGTCTGAGATCGTATGTCCCTGTAGTTGTAAAGTTGTCTGCGACATCAAGATTCGATACGCGAATCCAACTTTGATCTGCGTATGATGTATTGTTGCTCCATAATATATTGTAACTTTCAGCATCTGGTTTTTTTAATTCGACATATAGATGTACTTTTTTGTGATCACCGTGTTGCGAACCCCCGCCAAGATTTGTGATGCGATTCCAGTCAAAACTGAGATTTGCACTGGCAGGAGGGGTTGCACCAGTATATACGAAACTCTGGTTGGCATAACTTTCCTCGTCGGAGGGTTCGCCCCCTTCTTCAGTATACATCCGCATAAACCCACCTGTATTTCCGCCTGTGCTGCTCCACTCCGTTGTTATGGAGGTGTTGGAGATTTCTGTCCAGTTGTAAGCATCGGCATCGGTACCGTCACCATCGTTAAAATCGCCATTCACAATATGATTTGTCGGGTCCACAGCCACATACCAAACCCTCGCCTCTCTGAACGTCTCATCCCAATAGTCCACCTCAACGGGACCCAGCTGATAAAGCATGGGCCACTTCATCGGCACCGAGTATGAATAGCTCACCGACGTCCTGTTATCAGTGAGATCTCGCTGCCATGTCAGTATCCTGATACTGCCGGCATCGATCATATCCGCATCCGTGAATACCGTGAAGCTCGCAGGAACATATTCCCAGATCGTGATCCTGGAAGCAGTGGTGTGTGAGATGATATCGATATCAACATCGAACCGATTCTGCCTGGTGGGATCGATCACGCTCTCTGCGTTTCTCATGATCTCGAAGTCGTATTCTGATTGTACCGTGAAATACGTGCCGAAATGGTTCGATTTACGATCGATTACCGTTTCACACGATATGTTGTACAATCCCTCAACCGTCGTCTCGTGATATGCCTCATACACCCCATCCCTGTCAGTCGGTACAATCGTTCGATCGGCTGTTGAATAATAATAGGTGCCATCAGGAGCCTCTACAGCCATCTCTATGGCGGCATCGCAGACAGGCTCACCTGCATGATTCAGTACAGCGATGACGATCTCTACCACGTCGCCGGGTTGATAGATGCTCTTCTTTGTGTTCACCGATGTCCCGTTATACACGAGTGCGAGCACGAACGTGGACGACGGTGGCGCAATGACGGTAACGGTGTTATTTGCAGAATCGATGACGCTTTCAAGCGGTTCCCACACCCCATCGTAGCAGCATTCGATTGTAAGCCCCGTCTCATCCAGACCATCCAGATCGGTATCCGAATATCGTATACTGATCTTGCCCTCAACCGACCGATCTGCGACATCTGTATCTATGTCCGCATATCTTACCGGGATGCCGTGTGGATCGATCATCGTCGGGTTGTTCCTGCCGCAATCCTTCAGCATCGCCGGTGTACGGTCCTGCGATTGGTCGCTGTCTGGTGACGCAACCACACCACACACCAGAGCCAGAATGGTCAGTAAGAAGATGGCTCTAAAACGCCAGCTAATCTGCGTACGTCCGACTCGGTGGGGAGGGGGGAGAGGCATGGGTTGGTCACCTGATTCCAACCAACGTTCGGCAGACCATACCTTAAATATTACTGAAGAATCGTCAGTTTATCCGTGCTGTTATTCGTTTACGAACAAGCCGGCACCAGGCATACGGAGTTTGGAGATGATATCAGGTAAACAGGTGTGCTCATCAATTGTTTCAACCCACCAAATCCCAGA
>DTYY01000294.1 GCA_012961645.1 Methanosarcinales archaeon
AGCAATAGCAGATGCATTTTCAGACGCATTAGGAATACATGTTTCAGAAGAGTCAGAGAGCAAGCACACACCAAAGGAGATATGGGAATCAACAATTTCTACCTTTCTGTCCAAATTTGTTTTTGCAGTGACATTCATCGTTCCTTTCATACTCTTTGAAGCATCAACAGCGATTATAGTGAATATAATCTGGGGTCTATCCTTGCTAAGCATTTTCAGCTTCTATATTGCCAGAGAACAGAGTGCAAAACCATTGAGGGTGGTGATGGAACATTTGATCATTGCGCTGGTGGTTATAGTTATAACGCATTATGTTGGTGACTGGGTTGGGGAAACATTCTGTTAGGCGCCTTTGCAACTCTCGTCAGACCTCGATCACCCGGGCTATCAATCCCACTCACACCCGCCGAATTTTTCCGCTTTTTCGGTGGTTCATCAAACAACATCTGCCATCCTCTTCACAGCGTTCACATAGATGTGTGCCAGTCTCGTCGGTTCAGGAAGCTTGTATCCGCGCAGGCAGTGTCTCACGATCTCAATCGAACTCTTCATCGAGACCCGGTGTCCGGGTGCAACGATTATCGGCTTACAGCCCTCTTTTGATCTGAGCACCCATCCGATATCTCTGTTGTTGTAGTGGAGCAGGCAGAACTCCCCAGCACCTTCCGGAACCAGATGTTTCGGTCTCCCGCATAGAATGTTTTTTGCAACGCCGATCGTTGGAATATCGAGCGCAACGCCTATGTGCGTCGCAAGCCCGGCAAATCGCGGATGGTTGATACCGCAGCCATCGATCATCAGGAGTTCAGGCTTTTTGGCGAGTTTTCTGTATGCCGAAACGATCGCTTTTCCCTCGCGGAATGCAAGAAAAGTCGGGATGTATGAAAACTCTGCAGCAACGATTGCGTAAACATGGTCTCTCTCTTCCATCGTTGCATAATCAAGTGTTACAATCCCTGATATCACTTTATCTCCAAAAAAAGCCTGATCAACTCCTGATATTGTCTTTATTTCATCGAAACGATCCTCTGTGCAGGCTTGCGCTGCAACGATTTTCTGCGCATCGAGGAGCGCTCTCTGGTCACTGGTCGCAGGGAATAGCTCGATCATCGTTCTGGCCGAAGAAAGTTTTCTTATTGATGATTATAGATATGTGGGCTGAAATCGGACAAAGTTATGTGCTAATCGACCCTGAACCTGAGCAGCGCAGCGATCCCGCCCAGTGCATCAAGCCGCTTTCCAGGCTCAAACTCTGAACTGAAGACCACGACCCTCCCCTGCGTATGCTCGACCTTCCGCAGCAGGTCATCGGCATCGATGCCGGACTCTGCCTTCGCCTCGCGGAAGTCCCGCAGCTTCTCATCAACGATCATCAGCGTATCGATCGCACCGAATCCAAGCGCATCCAAAACCTCAGCAAGCCCGTAAGCACACAGACCATCGGTGGCAATCTCGCGCATGAGCGAGTCCATCAGTTCAGCCTCCCTGCCGATCCTTGATTCCTGCACGATCCTATCGACTGCGCCACGCCGCAGCACCTCCAGAAATCCGGGGGAGCCTGTTGACACAGTATCCTCAAGCACCGCCCTTGCAGCGATCTCTGGCAAAGCCTCTCGCAGATGTTTCATGAAATCCTCTTTGATGAACCCTGGTCCCGCGATGATGATCGCCTGCCGATCGTCTTTTTCCTCTGTCTGTTCCACGACCTTGCCGAGTGCAGACAGGACCGATGCGAAAAAATCGTGTGTGAAATCACCCCTCTGTTTTCCGGGCGGCTGGGTGATCTGGGACACCATATCCACCCCGAACTGGCGCACGAGCCCGATGCACGCCTCTCCTGACTCGATCGTCACGATCGTCACGCGCGGGCGCTCAGATGCTGCTTTCGCCTCCCTGACCCGTTCGAGCTGATCAGGCTTCCAGTGCTTATCGATACCGATCATCGATCCGGTCTCGATGTTGATGGTGTGGTGCTCGCCCGTATCAATCCCTTTTTTGATGATGCCGTGTACACGGAGCCGGTTCGAGAAACGGTGAAACTCCATACCAGTGACCTCGATGGTTAGATGCACCGATTTTTTCTCTGCCGCTTCGGGACGGAGCTTGTCGGTCGCTCCTTCGACCCGTCTCTTCGTGAATGCCGATACAAGGTCTCCGTCTTCGATGATGTACTTCAGATGCCACAGATCATCGAGCGATTCTGGCACGAGTTCGATTACGCCGCTCTGGTTCTTCAGTTTCTGTTTTCTGATCTTCATCGATTGCGTCCCTGCCGTTACAATCGACCTTGCACTTACTTAAGACCGGTGATCATCTGCCAGTCTAAAATCTTCGGTAGTATCAATTAAAATATTTTTGTATTGGTATAACAATTGTGTTAAATAAAATCTGTGGCGGTGTGGAGACGTGATCAAACACCTTTATTACCGGATACGCCAGATGATTGCGTCATGGAATTCTGTCCGGACTGTGGCAGTATGTTGGTGCTGAAGGATGGTGCGCTGACATGCAGACGCTGCGGATTTGCAAAGGCGAAAGGAGACCGTGAGTCCGTTTTATCTGTCGAACGGCGCACAAAAAAGACGATCACAGTGCTTGAAGGTGCGGTTGATGCGGGACTTCCGACCACACACGTACGGTGCGAGGAATGCGGCAACGACACCGCTTACTGGTGGTTGCGGCAGCTTCGGTCCGCAGACGAGAGCGAGACCAGATTCTTCAGATGCACGGAATGCGGGAGAACCTGGCGGGAATATGATTGATCATCCAGGTGATATCTCCTTTTGGGTATATGCTGGTTTCCTAACCGACCTGAGAAGAGGCGAGATAACTTTATATTGCGTAGTCAGAGATACCAATACCAGATGACCAGAATCGTCAATTCATCAGGAAAAAAGAAGACCGCGGTTGCTCGTGCGACCATCAGAGAAGGAAGCGGGCGAGTGCGTATCAACAAAAGACCACTTGAGTTATGCGGGCCTGAACTTGCCCGTCTCAAGATGATGGAACCACTCATACTTGCCGGCGATGATGTCGTCGATGGCATCGACATCGATGTCAATACACATGGCGGCGGAATCATGGGGCAGGCAGGCGCCGCGAGGACCGCGATCGCCGGCGGATTGCTGGTATGGACGAACGATCCGTCACTCAAACAGACATTTGTGGACTACGACCACAACCTGCTGGTCAGCGACTCGAGGCACAAGGAGACAAAGAAATTCGGTGGTCGTGGAGCCAGAGCAAGAAGACAGAAGTCATACCGGTGAATAGATCATGATTCCGGTTCGATGTTTTACCTGCGGAAAGGTTATATCTGCTGTGTGGATGGATTTTAAGGAGCGTATGCAACTGGAAGATCCTGCAAAAGTGCTGGACGATCTCGGCATCGAACGGTACTGCTGCCGGAGGATGCTGCTCACACATGTCGAACTGGTAGACGACCTTTCGCCATATTATTGATTTATACCACTTATCAGGGGCCGTGAGGTAGCCTGGACCATCCTCCAGCGTTCGGGACGCTGGCACCTGCGTTCAAATCGCAGCGGCCCCATCCTAAAAACTTATCAGAACCCAATTTAAGTATTGGCGGTTAACACTTCTAAGGGGGGTCAGAGACATCGAGAGGATGCCCGTACATCTTTGAGTTGGCCTGCCGCCCCGCGGAATGGGGGCAAAGGATTTTTGCAAATTACATGCCCAGGAATTTCCACGCAACTAAATACCTCCCAGATCTCTACAAAATTCAGCGCAAATCGTATGCAGTAGCCT
>DTYY01000295.1 GCA_012961645.1 Methanosarcinales archaeon
CAGCGCCTCAGACTAGGCCCTCAACCAATCAGCCAAATCAATCCGAGCACTTCCAGCACTCATGGTGACCTTCAAGGTCTTGGCTCAAGAAGCCAATCAAACAAACCACAATTATATTTAAGTCCATCTACCGTAAGTTAATAAGTATGTTTGAGGTAAATGGACGGAGTTTTACGACTCTGGAGGCATACGCACTTTCAGAACACATAAACATTGCTAAAAACAATCCGATATTCGCAGTGAATAAGATTCTCTCGGCGAGAGAATGGCTGCCTCTGACAGGCATCACATCATCATTCAGCTTGATCCCAGGGAATATCATCGCCCCAATAAATGAGAATCTATCCGCCGAAGAAGCGGTGGATTTGGTCAGCAAAAGAGTTGAAGAGTCCGTAATTCAGGGAATAGCGAGAGAAGAAAGATATTCGCTGCGAGATGAGCGCAAGCATCCGTGGTCGATGAAAACAAGGATGCCTTTCAGGGGCGCCATTGATAAGGTCGAGACCACATTCAGGATGGCGCTAAATCTGGCGGATCGCGTCGCGAATGAACTGAAAGCACCCCTGAAAGTATCGAAAAAGGGTAGACCAGTTTTATACGATCGAATAAAACTGGCAGCAGCAATACTGGTCAAAGGAATGAGATCGTTCGTAGATCTGTCTGCAGAACTCTCGAATGTGTGATACAATACAACATTGGACGGAAGCGAGCGATATCCATCCTCTTCTGAACTGCATAGCATCTTTACACAGATCCCAGTGGAATGGATGGAAGAAGCACTGCAGAAACTTGATGATTTGTCGAAAGATGAGTTCTCAAAGTTTGGAGAGCATCTGGACACTTTTGTTATCGATGGTTCGGCGCTCAGCGGCGATACCTTGGTTGAACGAGAGGTGCTCACGAAAATAAGACTTTTAAGAAACTATTTTCAGTATCGGTCAATTAAAATTACTTCCTTTGGTGAAATCAAGTTATATATCTATTTTTTATTCCGATACGTCCAGTTAGAGCGCTCTTCACGAGCCATGGAAAAGGTATGTCCAGTGTGATGTGCATAAACTCTTTGTCATCCATGCCATTAAATAGAATATAAGATATTAAAGTCACCCACACAAGCCTGTGGAGATCTCATAAATTTAGCACGATAGAAAACTTTTAGAGGGGTGCCATACACATCAACAGTTATAGAACTCCAGTGCCCAAACAGGCATTGATGAATGGGGTGGGGCCTATATGATAAACAGCATAAAGTATCCTACAGTCTCTTCAGCGCAGACCATCGGTAATATCACGCTTCCGAATCGGATCGTCTTTCCTGCATGGCAGGTGAACTACGCAAATACCGATGGCACGATCTCAGATAAACTCATGAGATTCTACACCGATCTTGCAGACGGGGGCTCTGGGCTGATATTTACCGGAGCTGCGGTGGTATCGCAAGAATGTGTTGCATTCGACCGGGTCATGCGGATAGACAATGATGGATGTATGCCAGGGCTTGAGCATCTCTTCAGTGAGATATCGATGCGCGGAAGTATACCCGGCATACAGTTGATCCATTATGGCAGGCAGGCAGCAAAAAGCGTCACAGGACACGATCTACTTGCACCGAGCGCGATTCCCTGCCCTGTGATGTCCGGGTTCGACCCTGCATACAGGGTGAAGGAGATGACCCTCGATGACATCAGAAGGGTGCGGAACGATTTCATCGATGCCGCTCGCAGGGCAGCTGACTGCGGAGCCGGTGTTGTTGAGGTGCATGCCGCCCACGGATATCTGCTGAATGAGTTTCTGTCTCCATATTCGAATCGCCGCGGCGATGGATATGGTGGTGACCCATACAATCGTGCCAGACTGATCACAGAGATCATTGGAGGCATCCGTGATGAACTCGACACAGCGATCAGTGTGAGGGTCAGCGGGAACGAGTTTGTTGATGGTGGATTGACACCTCCAGACTTCGAGGAGATCATACCGCTCTTTGAGGATGCCGGGATGGATATGCTGAATGTATCGGCAGGGGTGTACGAATCGATGGAACGGATCGTTCCACCAACGTCGCTTGGGGAGACTCCGCATATCAGCATAGCCGCTGAGCTAAAAAACTTTGCAACTGTTCCGGTATGCGCTGTTGGAAGCATATTCTCGCTTGATATGGCAGAATCGATCATATCGTCAGGAAGATCCGATCTCGTTGCGATGGGTAGAGCACAGGTGGCAGATCCAGGTATGGTGAAGAAATCGCTTGCAGGAGATGAATTAGAGATCAGAGAGTGCGTCAGATGCAATGGATGCACGTTCTGGACGACAGGCGATCCAGAGATGTACTGCAGTGTCAACCCGAAAACCGGAGAAGTGATGTGAGGTCAATGGATAAATTGGGTAAAGCGATCACAGAAATCGGTGTTCTCTCTCCGCCAAGAGTTTACATCAGAAGGGTACTGAAGGCGATATGCGACAACCTTGACTATCGCTACGGTACAGTGATTGAGGTGGATGATCATGGGGAAGGACGGATGGTTGCGTCCCATAATCTGCCAGAGGATTATCCTGAACGGGTGCATCAGGCAAAAGCACCGATCCTTTCAAGCCCCTCAGGAAAAGCCATAGAAACGGGCAGGATCGTTGTGGTGCATGATTCGCTATCAGATCCACGCATTGCGCCCTGGTATGAGATCTTCAGATCTTTCAACATCAAAACCGTGGTCTGGGTCCCTCTTCTGAGTGAAGGTCGTGCGTTTGGAACCTATGTTCTCTATGATACGAGGATACGGGACGTGTCAGAAGAAGAGTTACATGCGCTTGAGCAGATAGGTGTGATGATATCAATCGCGATAGCAAGCAACCGGTGTCTTAATCAACTGAATCGTAAAACAGAGGAACTCGAGAGGGAGATCGCCGAGCGAAAACGGGCTGAAGAGGCGCTTTTAGAGATTGAGGAGTTCAATTCGAGCATTCTGAATAATTCTCCAAACCCGATGCTGGTCATCGATCCAGACACCTCTGTGAGATACGCGAATCCTGCGCTCGAAAAGGTGACCGGTTTTGCTTCTGCAGAAATAATCGGCAGGAAGGCTCCATATCCATGGTGGCCAGAAGAGACGGTGCATCAGACCAGTGGTGAACTGTTGAAAGCGATGCAAGAAGGGTTGCAGAGGTTTGAGAAACTCCTTCAGAAGAAGAACGGGGAGCATTTCTGGGTTGAAATAACCTCTGCAACGGTGAGAAAAGAAGAAGAGTTCAATTATTACCTCTCAAACTGGGTTGACATCACCGAGCGCAAACGTGCAGAGGATGAAAAGGAGATACTGATCAGGCGCCTCGAGGCGACAAATCAAAAACTTGCAGAGTCCAATAAGGAGTTGCAGGATTTTGTCTATGTCGCCTCACACGATCTGCGTGAACCCCTGCGAAAGATATCAACATTCGGCAGACTCCTTCAGGAAACGCTTGCAGGAAGACTGGATGAGGATCAGCAGGAGAACTTCGAGTTCATGATCGATGGCGCAAACAGGATGCAGGAGATGGTCGATGCCATCCTCTCCTATTCAAGGGTGATCACCAAGGCAAAGCCATCAGAGGTGGTGGACCTGAACAGGATCATCGACGATCTCGAAGGTCTGGAACTCTCTGATAGGCTTGAAGAGACCGCAGGCACCATCACCGTACCTGAACCACTGCCACCAGTCTATGCCGACCCATCACAGGTGCGCCAGCTCTTCCAGAATATGATCGTGAACGGACTTAAGTATCATCGGCAGGGAAAGCCGCCTGAAGTCACCATCCGTGCCAGTGAGACGGATGATATGGTCAGGGCGGAGGTGTCAGACAACGGGATAGGGATTGCAGGAGATTATTATGATGACGTATTCACCATGTTCCGGCGTCTTAATCCACGAAAGGATTATGAAGGCACCGGGATCGGACTAACGGTTTGCAAACGGATTGTGAAGCGTCATGGAGGCGAAATCTGGATCAGTTCAACGCCAGGAGAAGGGTCGACATTCTACTTCACGCTTCCGAAAGGGTGACACGAAAGGGAGTAGGTATGATTGGGACCAGTTAGAATAGTGGAGAGGGATCTTGACGGTTTCTTTTCAAACCCGGGCAATCGAAACCAAGGAATTGATGTGAGAGCAATGGATGAATTACATAAAGCAACCAGCGAAATCGATGTACAGTCTCTACCAAAGATCTGCATTGAAAAGATGTTGAAGGTGATATGTAACAACCTTGGCTATCGTTTCGGCACTGTAATTAAGGCGGACGGACGTGTGTTCGCGCGCTGCAATCTGCCAGAGGATTGCCCCGAACAGGTGAACAAGGCAATAGCACAGGTTCTCTCAAGTCTGTCAGGGGAGGCGATAAAAACAGGCAGGATCGTTGTGTTTCGGGATGCTTTATCAGACCCCTGCCTTGCGCCATGGCGTGAGTTGATCGGACCGTATAACATCAAGACCATGGTCTGGATTCCTCTGTTGAGTGAAGGTCGTGCTCATGGAACATGGGTTCTCTGTGATACGCAGATACGAGATGTGTCAGAAGAAGAGTTGCGCACGCTTGGACAGATAGGAGCGATGATATCGATCATAATTCCGAGCGATCAATGTACTGACCATCTGGACCAACAAACAGAGGGACCTGGGAAGGAAATCACAGAAACGATTTGCGATCTCCAGCTATACAGCAGGGAATTGATCGAGGTGAGCCTTGATCCTCTTGTGACCTTCGATGCTGGAGGCATCATCCTTGATGTGAATTCTGCGACCGTTCAGGCGACAGGAAAATCCAGGGATGAGTTGATCGGGACCCGGTTTGCTGACCATTTCACATATCCGGAAAGAGCATACAGTGGCGCGATGCAGGTCTTTGAGACCGGGCAGGTCCGTGATTACGAACTGATGATGAAGGCAGCAGACGGGAGAGAGACGATCGTTGCTTACAATGCTTCTGTGTACCGGGATCTGAATGGGGATGTGGTCGGTGCTTTTGCAGCATTAAGGGACATCACCGAACGCAAGCGTGCAGAGGAGAAGATTAAGGAGAGTGAAAAACGTTTAAAAATAATATTGGATCGTTTACAGACCGGTGTTGTGATCATCGATGCAGAAACTCATAAAATTACAGATATCAATTCCATGGCTGCCGAAATAATCGGCGCTCCAAAAGAAGAGATTGTAGGCAGGGTATGCCATAAGTTTATCTGCCCTTCTGAGGTTGGAAAATGCCCCATCACCGATCTCGGACAGAGCATTGACAACTCAGAGCGTGAGATGATAAATGCACATGGTAAGACCATACCGGTCCTCAAGACGGTGACCTCTATAACGCTGGACGCCCACCCGTATATCATCGATAGTTTTATTGATATAAGCGATCGCAAGCGTGCAGATGAGGAAAAGGAGGCTCTTATCAATCGTCTCGATAAGATGAATCAAAAACTCGAACAATCCAACAAAGAACTGCAGGATTTTGTCTACGTCTCATCACATGATCTGCGTGAGCCTCTGCGAAAGATATTGATCTTCGGCAGACTTTTAGAGGAAACGCTTGCGGGAAAGCTGGATGATGACCAGCAGGAGAACTTCGAGTTTATGATCGACGGCGCAAACAAGATGCAGGAGATAGTCGACGCCGTACTCTCTTATTCAAGCGTGATCACCGGGGCAAAGCCATCAGAGGTGGTGAATATGAACATAATCATCGACGATCTTGAGAATCTGGAACTGGCTGATCGGCTTGAAGAGACCGCAGGCACCATCATCGTACCTGAACCACTGCCGCCAGTCTATGCCGACCCATCACAGGTGCACCATCTGCTCCAGCACCTGATCGTGAACGGACTTAAGTATCATCAGCAGGGAAAGCTGCCAGAAATTACGATCCGTGCCAGTGAGTTGGACAGTATGGTCAGGGCGGTGGTGGAAGACAACGGGATTGGGATTGCGAGGGATCATTATGATGATGTGTTCACCATGTTCCGGCGTCTTCATCCGCGGAAGGATTATGAAGGCACCGGGATCGGACTAACGATCTGTAAACGGATC
>DTYY01000296.1 GCA_012961645.1 Methanosarcinales archaeon
GCACCCAGACATCCATCACCATCGAGTTGTCGATCTCATCCTCCTCAGGCAATACGTTTTCATAATCAGCAAACACGACAAGGGTATGGTTGCCGGCGGTCGCGGTCCATTCTGCTGATACCGAGGTGCTCTCGCCCGGGTCAAGCGATATCGGTAACGCCCGTGAAAAATTCTCCGTTCCAGGCGTCATGGAGTCGATCAGATCACCTGCATAAAACTCGGCATCGAGTTCGTGATACAGACGGCTACCGATCTGTAAGCGAATGGTATCGCCGCTCACCCAGATCCAGCCTGTCCGGTCACACTCAATCGATGCGCGGGGTGTGAGAATCCGGGCTTCGGTTCCGAGTCTGGTGATATGCACCCCCATACACGATGCGCCAGGATGCGTTGCTGTAAATGTGCTGTTCGTTTCAAAGACCCCGGACGGACTATATGCTCCTACCAGGACCCCTTCAAGGAATGCAGCTGCGGAATCGATGTGGCCTATCCCGTCGTTTCTGATCACAGCAGTGAGTGTCACATCATCCGTGTCCTTCGGTTGAGCTGGCTCGAGTGTGAACAGAGAAGCTGCAATCTCTGCACCGGTCACATCCAGTGCAACGGTCGCTGTGTTGTCGGTCTCACAGGTCTCAGGGATTGTTTGATTCCAGTCTGCATAAGCAGTGATGATTCGTCTGCCTGCCCTTGCATGATAGACCGCCTCGATCTCCTGTGAATCTCCGGGATCGAGCGTGACTGCAACCGTTGCGAACGGATCATGATTATAATCCTCAAAGAAGGCAACACTGCAGCATCCAGGCAGGACTCCAGTGTTCGAGACGTTCGCGGTGACCAAAACATTCTCGCCATCCGCAGCAGAATCGCTTTTCAGCAGGAGCGATGTGACGCGAAAATCCGCGCCATGAACGATCACATCGATGCTTCTGTTGTTGTTCCCCTCCGCCTCTTCGAATAGAGAATCATCAGGGTCAATTGCTGCTGTGATGTTGTGTGGTCCCGGAAGGGTCGTATTCCAGGACGTGGATACATCAAATGTCTCGCCCACGTCACAGAAGTGTGTTTTGTTGTATAACACCCCTCCGAAATAGAGGTATTCATCGATAGCGAAGCCATAACATGGATCGCCTGCAACAAAACGCAAGATTGCCATATCGCCGGGGATGCGCGGTGTTGTGATATCTGCAACGTGAGCTATATCGGTGTAGGTGTATCTTTTTATCAGACTCTCATTTCTGTCATAGATTTCAACATATCCACTTCCAAGCACTTCAATCCTCGAAAAATGAAGCTTCATCCATTCTGCGCCCGGATGGGTGATTTTGACGCTCTGATCGATATCAGGCACATCATGCGCAGACTCAACATAGTATGGAACCGCTCCACCGTCATATATCATGAGCGTTGCATCTGCTGCAATCATCCCTGCGTTTGCAAGACCAACCGAGATGTTCGCCATACCTCCACTGACCAGACCTGTGGGTGTGATCGTGAGGTCGGTCACGAGAAGGTCTGGCAGTTTTGTGCAGAGATCTGCGGTTAGTATATTATTGCTTTCATCGAATTCGTCGAGTTTTGTTGCAACCATCACCGTGACGTTGCTGCATCCTGCATCCACGCTCCATTCCATCGCAGCGGTTGCAGAGCTTTCTTTCGAAAGACCTGCCACGGCTGTACTCGAAGCGTACTCGTCATCGACATAGAATAGGACAATGAATGGTGATGCATCATCTCCGAAGTTCTCTATCCTGGCAACCACCGTAACATTTTCGCCGGGATCGGGATTTGATGGTGTGAATGAGACATCGGTTACTGCAAGGTCTGAAAGGCACTTCGGACGCACCCACCTGGTCAGTTCGTTGTTTGTCTCGTCTGACTCAGCGGTCGTGTTCGAGCGATCTGCAACAACAGTGAGGTTGCAGTTTGCGTACGGCACATCCCACTCCACTGTGATCATTTTTTCATCGATCTCCTCAAATGAGACCTGCCCACTGTGAAAACACTCTGAATACTCGTATCTGTCGATTTCAAAGCCGTAAGTTCGATGTACGTCCCTTCTGGGCCATCCTTTACCTGAGCGATCGGTGTACAGTTCTATGTGAAGCTCGATTGTGATGGTATCTCCATCCACATATTCAGACCATAGACCCTCCAATCTGTACTCATCAGGACTCCCATAGTAACTTGCAGGATAGCAGATCTCCTGCACAACTGCGCCACTGCTGTCTTTGATTATGATACGATCTCTGATACGGGAGTCGTAGTAAAGCCCGATCCGGCTGAAACGAATCCGGATCCGATCCGCACCCTGGTGTGTCAGATTCCATCTTTTGATGGCTGGATATATTTTATCCCCGGGATACGGGTGCTCTGTCTCGATTTTTGTACCGTTTGCAAGTGAAAAAAAGAACGATACATCGGTTGCAACCTCCGATCCATTGTTTGATACGGTGCCTGCGACATCAACCGGCTCACCAGAGACCGGCACCCCGCTAAGACCGATCTCTGTGACGTTGATATCAGTTACATTGGCTGCCTGTGCTGCTTGTGGCAGCATCATGATACAGAGTATAAAAATTATAATTTTTATCATATTATTTCATACACATCACGAGCGCAGGTACGCTATGCATACGATCGCAATCAAAAGCAGACCTTCAAACCCGGGGACTTCTCTGAGCACTTCTTCAGGCGAGAGCGGCGTGGCTGTGGTGATCTCGCTCTGGTTGACGATGAGCATCGCAGGCATCACCGAGATATTAGATATACCAGAGATCAGAGGTGGCGGA
>DTYY01000297.1 GCA_012961645.1 Methanosarcinales archaeon
AAGGTACCTATACAAAACAGCGGAGAGCCACCAATTTATTGAGCCTTTCCAAATAGCCATAGCAATAATCGCAGCGGTCTTGTATGTGCCTAATCAAACATCCCGGTGCGGCGTCATATCGCATCCTGTGCATGGCAGGCACATCGTCTGCGAGATATCTGCCCTGAGACCATATCTATCCAGTATCTCTCGCAGCATCTCAGCAAGCCTGAATAATCGCTCCGGGCTCGGGCGATCCACATAGACCTCGCCTTCACGCCGCGGATGCTGGGAGATCGGTCGAAGGATGGGAATTACTCCCATACCTGCAAGTTTTGTAACCCCTCTCTCCACGCATTCATCACTCTCTCCAAGCCCGATGATGAAGTTTGAGAATACGCGATTTCTGCCAAAGATTGAAACGGCATCGTTCAGAGCCTCCAGGATGAATTCAAGAGACAGACCAGGGCACACTCTCTTAAATATCTCAGGATCCATCGTCTCCACATTATATTTTATCTCCACTGCTCCAGCTTCCTTCAGTTCATGAGACGATGTTCTTGTGGGATAGACCGATACCCCAATCGCCACCTGATACTTTTTTTTAAGTTCTGCTACAACCTTCACAGCTTTTTCAACCTCGTCTTCAGGAGATATCTCAACACCACTTGTGATGGATATCGCTTCCATCTTCCCGGTCCTGTGACACTCCTCAACGATATCCAGAATGGTTTTCAGACTCTTCGCCTCACCCTTTAGTTTCGGCACAGGGCAGAACTTGCAGTCATAGATGCAGCTTTCGCTTATCGTTATATATGCCTGACCAGGGCAGTGTGAGAGCGCATCCTCAAGTTCTCCACGCACGAGTTCTGTGCCGTCCTTTGAGATCACGATCTCGTTATTCTCTTTTATCACCTTGAGCGGTGAATTCTTATCGACTCCAAGCCGTACTCGGTGTCCGCCCGATCTGAAGAAGAATGAGGTCAGTCCGGCACCCGGACCTGCTGTAGGCTTGGTTGTTGTTGTGATGAGCTTCTCATCGATATCAGCGCTGCCTATCGAGACCAATATGGCTTTTACCTCTGCATTCATCTCCATCTGCACCACCAGACCAGCCTACTGATCCCCTCGCTTGTTACCATCCCGATCACTCTTTGTTCGTGATCGAGGACTGGCAGTGCCGAGATATTATGCGCTTCCAGTTTCTCGACAGCCTGCTCGATTGGCTCATCCAAATCAGATATTATAACATTTCTCGTCATTATATCCTCCAGACGCTGATGTTTTTCTGCGATAGCCCTTGCGATGTCCCATGCTGTAACGATGCCGGTCAGGTGCATTTCTTCCGAGACCACCGGCAGATGGGTGACCTGGCTTGCAAGCATCGTTCTTGAAGCCTCTTCAATGCTTGCATCATCCCGTATCGTGGTAACACCTGTCATCACGTCCTTGACCTCTGGATGGGACAGGAAGTTGGTGATGATGTATGAGAGCTGTCCGGTCTCAAGCAAGAAGGCATCATGTCCATGATGAGAATTGATCTCACAATAGCCCGCCTCTACACCATTTGCGCTCATAGCCATTGCGATCTCCTTTGATTGATATGGGGGGTAGAGCCAGTCTGATGTGACTGCGATCACCAGAAATTTGGCTTGCACACCCCTGAATGCATCGATCAACGAGCAATCTGATGTCAGATCGAAGTAGTCTATCGCCTTTGTTATATATAGATAAGAGTTTGCATCAAAGCGTTTTGTGAAGGAGTTTCCTTTGTAGTGGAGATAACTCTCCACCTGAAAATCGGTCGAGAGATCGAAGCTGTAATCATCCCTGCCCTGAAGCCTCCGCCCAAACTTCTGGTGCATGGATGCATCACTCAGGTATGTGATATGTCCGACCATCCTCGCCAGAGCAAGACCCCGGACAGGAGGAGTCTTTGAGTGATAATCGCCATGATTCCAGTCCGGATCGGAGATGATTGCGCTCCTTCCAACCTCACCAAATGCGATCTGCTGGGGCGAGGAATAAGCCGAGGTTGCGATCGCAACGGCGAAGCGAACCATATCTGGATAGGAGACCGCCCACTGCAGAACCTGCATACCACCCATCGATCCTCCGGCAACTGCAAATAGCTGCCTGATTCCAAGGTGATCGATCAGCCTTTTCTGGACATTGACCATATCAGCGATCGTGATTATGGGGAATTTTAGCCCATAAGGTTTATTTGTTTCCGGATCGATGGACGTGGGACCGGTTGACCCCATACATCCCCCAATAACATTTGAGCAGATAACGAAGTATTTTTCGGTATCAAATGCCTTTCCAGGACCGATCATGCCATCCCACCAGCCTGGCTTTGTATCGCCCTCATGCCAGCCAGCAGCATGAGCATCGCCAGATAGCGCATGGCAGATGAGGATTGCGTTGCTCTTCTCCATGTTCAGCCTTCCATAAGTCTCATAAGCCACCGTTACATGATCGAGCTTTCCACCACCCTCTGTGACAAACTCCTCCTCTGAATCGTAGTACTGTGTTTCTACCCTGCCTGCTGATCCCTTCTCCATGCTTGCACCCCTGACAATGCCTGATCGATGTCTCTGATGATATCAGAGACGTCCTCGATTCCGATCGAAAGTCTCACAAAGTCCTCGGTAACGCCTGCTGCTATCTGCTGTTCTCTGGTCAATTGTGAATGCGTGGTGCTTGCAGGGTGGATTGCAAGCGACTTTGCATCCCCAACATTTGCAAGATGCGAGATCAGCTCAAGACCCTCTATGAACTTTGCTCCAGCAGAAAGCCCACCCTTTATCCCAAAACCAACGATGCCACCAAATCCGCCCCTGAAATACCTTCTGGCGAGATGGTGTGTCGGATGGTCTGTGAGTCCTGGATAGATCACCCAGTCCACTCTTGGATGATCGCTCAGAAACCCGGCAACCTCGAGTGCGTTTTTGCTGTGCCTCTCCATTCTGAGCGGGAGGGTCTCCAGACCTTGCAGGAACAAAAAAGCATTGAAAGGGCTCATCGTTGGACCAAGATCCCTTGTAAACCTCGATTTCAATTTTACGATGTATGCAAGCCTGCCGAACTCCTTCAGATAATTCATTCCGCCTCTGTATGCAGGGTCTGGTTCTGTGAGTTCTGGAAACCTGCCGCTCTCCCAATCGAAATCTCCTGAATCCACTACCAGGCCACCGATGGATGTGCCATGCCCGCCGATCCACTTTGTTGCCGAGTGCATCACGATGTCTGCACCATGCTCGATTGGACGGCACAGGTATGGGGTCGGGAATGTGTTATCGATGATCAGTGGTATGCCTGCATCATGCGCAACAGCGGCTACCCCTTCGATGTCAAGGACATTTAATTTCGGATTTCCAACCGTTTCGGCAAAGATTGCTTTTGTACGCTCATCAACCGCATATCTGAAGTTTTCCGGATCGGAAGGATCGACAAACTTCACGTCTATCCCGAATTTCTTTGGAAACGTCAGATCAAAGAGCGTGTATGTCCCACCGTAAAGCGTTTTTGAGGCGATGATGTTGTCTCCAGTGTTTGCGATGGTCAATATCGAGAGCAGAGTGGCAGACTGTCCTGATGCAAGGGCTGCCGCTGCAACCCCCCCCTCAAGCGCTGCAATCCGCTCTTCTAGGACCTCGTAAGTAGGATTTGTGAACCTGTTGTATATGCCGCCCGGAAAGTTGGGTTCACGCAGCGCAAATAGGTTTGCTGCCTGTTCGGTGTCTCTGAATGCATAAGCCACGGTCTGGTATATCGGTACCGCCCGTGCTCTGGTTGTTGGATCTGGTCTGTATCCGGCATGTATTGCCAGTGTGTTAAAGCCGTATTTTTCTGTCAAGTGAGACCTCCCCAGGGGTTGGAGCGAGGTGTTTTGGGTGACCGGATGCGGTGCCTCTCTTGAAACCCCTGTATGAGTTAACTATTGTTAATTAACAATTGTTATATAAGGGTTGCGGTGTGTGTGCTGTGTCGAACAACTCCCACAGTATCACGCATTCGTCATCGGTTAAGCCCACCATTCGCTCCTGAAACGGTATCGTTCGACATGCGGATCAAGCGCATGGCGTGAATAGACGTCGATTATCGTCTCAAGCGAGATCTCGATTCCAAAGTAGCGCAATATGAGTTTAAGCTGATCACTGGCATTTTCTGCGAAAATCGTGCTCCAGCGTAACTGCGTGTACCGCACCTTCATTTTTTCAGGGTTCAGACTTCGTACGATAGAGTGGATTCTTCTACTTACAAAGAGTGTGAGTATAGCAATCCAAATATACGCCTCTACTGTGTTGGAATTGGTGGTATTGACGACGTCCATAGCATATCTGCTCTTAAGTTCCTTGAAAACCAGTTCAATGTCCCATCTCGCACCGTATAGCTTCGCAATATCTTCAGGCTCCAGCACATCAGAAGGAATATTTGTAAGGTAAGTATGGTACTTTCCAGTCTCTTCATTTAATATTGCTACCAACCTGAATATTTCAGTATCTTTCCGCTGCTTACCTCTGTATTTCCCACGTTTGAAAGATATTTCAACATTTACATCAAGTATCTGTCTTTTAAGTTCCGGTAAGATATCATTTATATGTTTTAACCGAACATCGATGCTTTTACCACGCCAAAATCGATTTAAATCAACTGTCATTGGATTAGCATTCTTTTTTAATCTTGATACGAAGTAAACTCCATTATCTTTGATTCTTGCAAAGATTTGGTGTTTGTAGAATCCGGGGATCGATCAACAGGATTCGATCCTTCACCCATGGCCCAATGCGCAGGGTCTTCAACTCGCTTTTATTCTCGGCGTAGAGGGCGACACGTTTAACCCCCATCTGCGACTGCACTCACCAGTAAACTCACTTTTACACCTGCAGCAGCCTTTCGAGTCCATGTTGCAGGCCATTTCTTAGAAAACGATTCGTGAAGTCTGACAATACTACTGTCCTGGATCAGTACGTCCTTAAATTGGGAAATCTTTTCGTTGAGTATATGGTTTTGTTCTTGAGCAAGGTGAACCATTGCGTGAGATACAGACATCTTGAAAAATCGATTTTTCGCTTTCGCTTTATAAGCCCCGCATTACGGGATGCGTTGCGTAACCATTCCGGTGAAAAGATCGTACAAAGATCTTTTTAGATTGTATTTGGATTGATTGCCATCAATATCCCCTCAGATAACTGATTAGAAGTAATTGGGATGCCTGGATATAAATGGTTGGTGGATATTATTTCATGAAAATGCCGAGTGGATCGGCAAGTGTCTTAAACGATGACCGATGGATAAGAGTTCATGCCCAGCGTAATCGAAGGTAAGCGGATGGGTATGGTATTCAATATGGCGTATGGCATCCAGGGCGAGAGCCGTTATACGCACCTTCCAGCGATGCTTGAGATGCTCGGAATCCCGTACGTGGGTTCAGGACCTGAAAGACGCTCGCTTGCACTTGACAAGGTGATCACCAAGAGGGTCATGCAGAAGCACGGAATCCCGACTCCTGATTTCTGGGTCTATTCGACCGGGGACGAGGATATGAGTGATGTCAGCTACTCTGTGATCGTAAAGCCAAAGATGGAGGCGGTATTTTATGGTATCGGGATTCTCGAAGAGCATAGATGGAGTTCATCTGATATATGCGCTGTGCGTCAGGACAGAGCAAGGATCGACGGACTGGGTCCGATCGGGGATGCCCCGCATGGCTGCACTACTTGCGCTGCTTATGAATGAGTTGATAGTTGTGAATAATTATGAATACGAGTAGCAAATACACATGCCGTTTAATGAAAGCTGATGAAGCAGATTATGTATATGGCATGATATTGCGGGTATTTAATAAACATGTTGCACCTACCTATTCCCCAAAAGGGATTGAGACTTTTCGTAACATGCTCACACCTGAATTTCTAAAAGAGATAAGTCCAGACAAATTCACGATCGTTGCTGTGCAAAAAGAGCAACTTATTGGTACGTTGTCTATGGTTAATATGAGTCATATTGCTTTGCTGTTTGTGAATTCTGAAATGCAAGGTCAAGGAATTGGAAACAGCCTTATTCAATTCGGTATTAATAGATGTTTAGAAGATTATCCCGATATAAAAGCGATCACAGTTAATTCCTCTCCGAACTCTTTGTCTTTTTATCAAAATATTGGATTTGAAATTGTTGGAGAAGAAACGAACAAAAAAGGTATGCGTTTCATTCCTATGCGAAAAATGATTGACAAAGAAAATCAGCTAACAACGGTAATTAGGGAATAGAAACGATGGATTTCAAAACGATCGAATAAGGCTTTCAGCCCAATAGATGACGGCAGGTGTGCAGAGGTAGAGAACGGCATGGTCTCAGCAGCCTTTCCCGATGCCACACGCGCGGGCGTTGAGATGTTGAGAGAGGGAGGAAACGCTGTTGATGCAGCCTTGTGCTGCGGCTCTGGCGCTCGGGGTATTTGCGGTTCTTGCCGCAATTCGAGCATATGCGGCTGCTCGCATCCAAAATGGACTATTTTTGTAGTTCCACAATGTTTGCATTTGTAGGCAAAGAATCCGCAGACCCAATCGTCCTATCTTCAAAAATGTGCCGGACATTGAGAGGGTATCAACGAAGACAAAGGAGAACTGCGATGATCACCGATTTTCGCAGGCTGTTTAACCGTCA
>DTYY01000298.1 GCA_012961645.1 Methanosarcinales archaeon
CAATCATCAAAAAAGATGATATCCGCGCCGAGATTGTGCGTACAGGTATGCAGGCAAAGCATACCAAAGGGGGGTGGAGCCAGCGGAGGTTTGAGCGCGGGCGGGATCAGGATATTGAATATCACATAAAAAAAGTGCAGGAAAAATTTCAATCGATGGTGGGTGGAACCGAAGGAGTGGCTGAGACGGGGGTGGTGGATGAACAGAAGATCGATATGATTATCGCTGGTGGTGATCTGCGGCTTGCAAGGGCGGTGCTTTCGGATATGCTGGACAAGGTACCAGTGATCGAGAAGAGAGTCGATGTGGAGGGAAATCCTGGAGATATCGCGGTCAAGGTGGTGTGGGCTTGCAGATTGTACCGGCTATGACGGCTACTGAGAGAAATACCGAGTCATCGGCATAAGTGAGGAAAATATATCATCTATTTTTTATCATTATCAGTTTTTACTGGTTTATCCAAACTTTATCGGCTCGAGGTGGGTATAAATAAACGTAAATATCTATTTTTGGTTTATGTTAAGGTCATAGTCCACATACAAGAACCAAGATGGTTTGCTCAAAGCCCAAGTTCCCTCAGTTTCTCTGATCCTGGTTTTCCATGCTCCCATCCGCGAATCTCGTAGTATCCTGATAACATCTCATCCAGATGCGACACCTGACCTCTGGAAGGTCCATCAGGCATCGGTTCGTCGAATCTCTTCGGAAGCGTATCATCCTTTTCATCAAACCCGTACTGATTGATCATCAATCTCTCGAGATTGGTTATCCGCTCGCCGATCATCAGCAGTTCGGAATCGTCCATATCCCACCCCGTTATGCATGAGAGCATGCCAGCATAATCAGGCAATCCGAGAGCAAACGTGTTGAAGAGGCAGACCACTGATGAGTTGACAACCGATGTGAAATCCTGAAATGTCTTGACCCACTGCGCTTTTCCTTCTGTTGTGCGTGGATCCAACTTCTCGGGAAGCCCCAGAATCTCTGGTGATATCATGTAACCGCTCACATGACAGCCGCCGCGGTTTGCGGTTGCATAGTTGAGACCGATGCCCTGCACAGCACGCGGATCATAAGCAGGGATTTCGAGACCCTTGACACTCATCGAGAGTTCTGGTGCACCGTATTTCTTTCCAAGCTCCAGAGAACCGAGAGCCAGATCATCGCCGATCCCTGCACGATATGCGGTCATCCATACCGCTTCCACCATTGCTCCGGCGTTCCCGAACGTGAGGTTGAGCCCGTGCAGGCTCGATTCCGGAATCTTTCCCTTCTCAACGAGTTCCATGGCACATGCGATGGTCGTGCCCATGGAGATGGTATCAAGCCCGAGTTCGTTGCAGAGATGATTAGCTTTTGTGATCGCATCGAGTTCTGCTATTCCACAGTCCGAGCCGAATGCGAATATCGTCTCATATTCAGGTCCTTCTCCTCTGGTTACGCTGAATACCCCATCAGGAACTGCTGTGGATCTTCCGCATCCGATCGGACAGCCCCAGCACGCTTTCTTTCCGATGAGATACTTCTCAGCAAGCGTTTCACCACTCTCTTCATCAGCATCAGGGAAATATCCGGTCTGGAAGTTTCGCACAGGATAAGCACCATGTTCGTTGATGATATTGACGAGCACCGCCGTCCCATACGTTGGAAGCCCCTCACCAGTGACCGGGTTCTCCCTCATCTTCTGGATGGCACTCTTCACTCCTTCCTTCATCTCACCTGGTCTTGCAACCGTCACCTTCTCAGTACCATATACAGCGATGGCTTTCAGCTTCTTGCTGCCCATGACAGCACCCATACCTGTCCTGCCTGCTGCCCGGTAGTTGTCATTGATGATGCACGAAATCGCTGCCATATTCTCGCCAGCAGGTCCGATGCATGCGACCGATGCGTTCTCTCCGATCTCTGCTGTGATCTCATCGGTCGTCTGAAACGTGGTCTTCCCCCATAACCCGGTTGCATCCACGAGTTCAGTCTTGCCCTCGACCACTCGAAGGTATACCGGCGTATCGGATGCACCTCTCACAACAATCGCATCATATCCGGAAGCCTTGAGGAGAGGACCCCATCTACCGCCAGAGTTCGCGCTTCCGATTGCGCCTGTGAGCGGGGACTTCATCGCCATCACATGATATCTGCCACCAGTCGGGAAACTGGTGCCTGTTGCAGGTCCTGTTGCAAATACGATGATGTTATCAGGACCAAGCGGATCGACATCAGGCTTGAAATCGTCATAAAGAATCTTAAGCCCAAGCCCCTTGCCTCCAAGGAACTTACGTGCGGTTTTTTCGTCAATAGATCTATCAGTAAGTTTATTAGCGCCCAGATCTACCTCCAGAATCTTTCCTGTGTATCCGTTCATATCCATACCTCCAGGCAGGTTTTTCGCAATAGCTCATATTTGAGATGCTGAATCTGGATGTGCAGGAAGGGTTATAAGGGTGTGGGTAGTTTTCTGAAGTGTAGTTTTCTGAAGAGTTTTTAATTTCTTCTGGCAGTCGGGGCAATAGTTGCACGCAAAGGTTCTCATCGTGATATACAGTAGTTCCGAATGCCCCTACTTCCGAATA
>DTYY01000299.1 GCA_012961645.1 Methanosarcinales archaeon
CCGATTTGTTACTGAAACGGTCTGAAAATCCTCCCCAGATCCGTAAAAATGCGAGACTTGTCAGCTGACTGAGCACCATTAGAGCGATTATAAACGACATGTCCAGCTGTAATAGTGTGAGCATGTAAACGGTAAAGAATGGAGCAGCCAGATTGACAGCAAAACTCCAGGAACCCAGGAATATGACGAGATTCTTAAAATTGGTATCCCTGAATGGCTGAAGGATCAGATCGAAGAATTTTGTTTTTACCTCCACAGGAGCCATTCTGGGTTCTGGTATGGTTGATACGAAGTAGACACCGAGCATCCCCGCAAGGAACCCAAAGAAAAAGAGAATTGAGTAGCTGTATAACTCGTAATCTGGAAATATCGTCTCCCAGTAGTCGATATAAAATGCAGCTGCCATGCTGATGACGATACCAAGTGCTGTAGCCATGCCCATCCGTTTCGCGAAGAACGCGCCCAGGCTGTCCTGCGGCACAAGGTCACGCATCCACGAGTTCCAGCTGGTGCCCCCGACCGCGCCCAATATGGCATAGAGAAGCAGTGCTGCAATGAGAACTGCAAGCCCTGCCTCAAAGAAGAGGACTGGTATCAGGGCAATTATCAGCCACAATATCCTGCTCAAAAAGGTTGCATACACACAGATCGCCCGCCTGACCCGATACTTCTCGATCAGATAGACCGAAGGGATCTGAATCAACTGTGCCAGTGGAGGGATGGCAGCCAGAAGTCCTATGATCGTGTTGGAAGCCCCGAGCTTCAGTGCAAAGGCGACCAGGAAGACGCCTCCTGTCAGCGTCACCATCATCTGGGTGGCTAAGCCATCTTTGATGATGCTTCTGAGACCTGATTGAATCTCTTCTTCTGTCAAGGTGTCTTTGACTGCGAATCTCATGTTAGCCTCCCACATAACTTCTTCATCTCTGTGAAGGTTGGCTGGCCTCTATATGGAATACACTCCTCGATGCGGGCGAAATGCTTAAATACTGTTGTATTTGTATCATAACGTGCTCCTTAGTGTAACATTCTGATAAAGTCAATTGGATGGAAGAAAAAAGTTTTGGTGAAGATGGATGTTGGATTTTGGTCAACAGGGCAATAATATTAAAAAATTATCAGCCGATAAAAACCGCTTCAAAGAATTACTTGAGATGAATCGCTTCATCAGCCTGTTGTGCTGGTTTCAGAAAACACATTACAGCCACCGGAGGAATCAATGCAAATAATCCAGGAAGACTTGTATCCCTTTGCTATCTTTGTATCGGGCATCCTGCTCACTTTCGTAATTGCGCGTATCCTACACAATCTTTTGATCAAATATACCTCTGCAAAAATCCTTGAAGAGCCGAAACTGAAGACCACCTACCTTTTCATAGAAAAGTTATTTATTGCATCTATTATCTTGATTGGTGTTGCATCCACCACCTTCACCGCTTTTCCTGGAACAAGGGGGATAGCAGTCTCTCTTCTGGTGGCAGCAGGATTTATATCCATAGTAATCGGTCTTGCAGCCCAGTCCACCCTCTCAAACCTGGTATCCGGCATCTTAATAGCAATCGCCCAGCCGTTCAGCATAGGGGATGCTGTCGTGTTTCGGAACGAATTCTGCTTTGCTGAGGATATAAAACTCACCCACACCACCTTGCGCACGTGGGACAACCGGCGTCTGATGATTCCCAATTCGTTATTTCAGAGTGAGGTTGTGACAAATTACACAGCAGTTGACTCAACCATGCTTGTTCCGTTATTTGTGCAGATAAGCTACGAGTCAGATCTTGAAAAAGCGAGACAGATTATGGTTGATATAGCCAGAAGGCATCCCGATTTCATGCCCATAGGAGACCTGCCCAAGGTGCATGTCATGGACTTTGCCGAATCAGGGGTGAACCTTCGCCTCTTATCAAGGGCAAAGGATCAGCCCACAGCCTTTGAGATGGCAAGGGAACTGCTGCGCCAGATAAAGAAAGAGTTTGACGCAAGCAGCATCGAAATTCCATATCCAAGAAGATATCTGGTGCCCAGCAAGAGACTTGAAGAGCAGATAAACAGGATTGCAGATGATCTGGAAGCTTTCACAGAGGGAAAGTACTGCCAGACGGAATAACAGCGTCCTTCAGAATCTGGAATCTATCAAACCCTTCCAGCGTCCATGCCGCCAGTACTACCATGATCCTTTCGTGAATGGATGTACCCTACTCTGCGCGCAGCGTCTCAGATGAACGTTTCTGCATTCCCCGATCAGATGCGTTGCAGCATCGCTGTGGTATGATTTGTAGTTTCTGCGTCCTCTGCATGCTATGCGTTGCGGTTTATGAGTGGGCACGAATAAGTTGACTAAAAAACAATAACAAGTCTCCAACTACTGAAGCGGTTTTGGGACAAAATTCA
>DTYY01000300.1 GCA_012961645.1 Methanosarcinales archaeon
TATGTAGAGGGGGTGGATGTTTAAAAAACTACGGGATAATTGGTGGATTGATGGTTTGGAGATCAGTTACACATACAAAAGTGGGAAAATACGGGTTTTGGGTAAGTGGTGATAACGTCGCTCAATAGTGGTTTTTGGGGTACGAGGAGATTTCAGGATTGAGGAAAATGGAGGAGAATGGGGCGCAAATGGGGCGGAGGCAGTCGATTATTGGATTAAAATATAATTCTCAAAGTTGCGCTATAGATTCATCGGCACGAATTTCGGCCAGATGGGCGTTCTTTCCATCGAACACCACTGGAATCGCCCTTATCTGCGGCTCGGTGGGCTCAGTGGATTTGTGTTTGATCAGTGCTCTCTGGATATCTGGGTGGAGTTTTTCGAAGACCGGGTGCATTGTGTGTGGTTGGTGGTGTGGGGTAAAAATAGTACTGCAGCAGAGCCAAACCAACCAATCCCTTCTTTTTTATGTTGCATCCGACCAAAAACCATGAAACTGACCAATTCAGTAGAAGACTCGTCTGGTTCGCGATGACTGATGTTTTCGTGAGAGAAATGGAAAACGACAGGTATATATGCCATCGAGCCCGACGCCTTACGCGACTATGATGACGCAATTTACGCGGAAAGATAACCTCGGTGAGACGAAATGTACACGTTCCTGATATTACTCATATTATATATTGTTTCATTGATTGCGATCGGATGGCATTTTGCAAAAAGACAGCGGACTATGACAGATTTCTGGATCGCGGGAAGAGAGATCGGAACTGTGAACATCGGGATGTCTGCGGCGGCGTCGTGGCTCACTGCAGGTGCGCTGTTCGGTGTTACCGGGATGTTTCTCTCGATCGGGCTTGGATCGGTCTGGATCTTTGTGGCGCCGAATATCATTGCGCTCGCATTGATCGCCGTCCTTGTTCCGCGAATCAAACGGCTCCCGTCACTGACACAGCCCGAACTGATCGAGATCAGATATGGTCCGGTGCTGAGGGCCCCGATTGCGATTGCGATCACCATCGTGATGATCCTCTTTGCGGTCACCGATTTCAAGGGGTTTGGCTATGTGCTGGAGGTCTTCTATGGCATACCCCCGATCTACTCTGTGGCGATCATGGTCATCGCAATTTCACTGTATGTGACGCTCGGTGGTCTGAGAGCGGTCATCTGGACAGATACGATCCAGTTCATTTTCCTTGCCGCTCTTGCAATTCTCATTGGCGCCATTGCGCTGTTTACACCGGCGCACGGTCCGGATGTATCCGTTTCAGACCTGTTCGACGGGATGGAGCCCGGTTTCTGGAATCTGTTCGCTCTTGGCGGGATCATTGGCGTTTTTATCATGCAGATCGCGATGCTTCCGGGCTGGGTCACAGAGCAGGACCCCTGGCAGCGTGTATGGGCGGCAAGAGATGTGAAATCAGCCCGCTCAGGAATGTTGATCGGCTCGGCATTGATTGCGGTCGTATTCGGCGCATGTTTCCTTGCGGCGATCGGAATACACTCGCTTTATGATGTGCCCCCTGATCTGCACGCTGCCGAACAGTTGTACCTGACATTCATCCAGGACACGTTTGCATACTCGCCGGTAATCCTTGCATTCATCGCAATAGGCTTCGCCGCAGCCTCGATGTCCTGCGCAGACACGTTTGCGACATCGGGCGCATCATGCATATCAAGGGACATCTACCAGCGGTTCATCAAACCCGATGTGACCATGGGAGAGATGCGAACCATCAACCGCATCCTGATCGTGGCGATGGTCATCATCTCTGCCACGATCTCGATGCATGTCGATACCGTGCTGGATGCGGTCATCATGGCGACCGTCATCGGCACTGCATCGTACTTCCTTCCGATCATGGGCGCACTTTTCTGGAGGCGTGCGACGGCGCAGGGGGCTCTTGCAGGGCTGGTCATCGGCGGCGGCACCCAGATTACACTGATCATCGCAGAGGTGACATATTTCGGAAAATTGGATGCCATTTCTCCACTTCTCATCGAACACGGCGTTTTGATCGGGGTATTACTGAGCGCAGTCACGTTTGTCGGGGTATCACTCGCAACGCCGCAATCAGATGATCGCAGGCTTGCCCCATTCTTTGCCGACGTGGCAGAGCGCTTCCTGAAGCGGGCGTCAGTGGACACGGGCGACCCTGCATACACCATGTTCAAAAGCGGGATCAAGGAGTATGTTTCAGGAGAACGTATCCATCTCAGCGCCGTGGTCAAGACGGAGAGCAGGTTCGACTGGGGCAAACTGGTCTTGAAACTCGCAGGTACTGGTGCATGGATCGCACCAAGCGGGGTTGAGGTCGCATACCGACTGTCGAGCACTGACATGCTCGCATGCCCGAGGATCGTGCACGGCGGCGAGGATCAGGTATGGATCTTTGCCGAGCCAGGTGCCGATCAGGTGGATGATATCAGGGCAGAGATGTTTGCGGCGTACCGCGAGATTCTGGATGCGGCTGCAGCGACAGTGTAGCTTCCTTTCGATCAATCGAGATAGCGCCATTGAGCAACCTGGTGGTGGCGTGATAGCCCTCACACCATCATAAACGTTTTATATCAACCGCACCAACAAATATGTGATGGGGATCACTATCTACAGAAGGTTGGTAATCTGGTTCGTGTTCGTCTCGCTGCTGTCACTCGGTCTCGCGACCCTGATAGGTATCCATTCCATCGATGAGATCGTCATGAAACAGGCGCAGGACAATGTAAGATCAGACCTCAACACTGCACAGGAGGTATACAATTACAGGATGGAGAAGGTCAGGGATTCGGTCCGTTTCACAGCGAACATCGAACCAATCCAGACCGCACTGGCAAACAACGATACCGGTATCCTGAAATATAAATTAAAAAGAATAATGCA
>DTYY01000301.1 GCA_012961645.1 Methanosarcinales archaeon
TCAATTCCCTTTTGATCAGCAGCGTGTGCTCATCCGGGATCATATCTGCTGTGTAAGGGTGAATGATCTTGACCATATCGCCCATCGACTCAAAGTCGACGCCAAAATGCCTGACATTCCTCAGTATTTCAGGCGGAGACTCCTCAAAGGAGATGATCAAACCCTTCTCACCATGTACCGCACCCTCGTGTATGAACTGCAGACCAAGAAGGGTTTTTCCAGTCCCTGGTCCACCGGCAACAAGCGTAGAATCACCCTCAAACACACCTCCGTTCATCATTTGATCGATGCCTCCAACACCCAGACTGATCTTTCTGTTGCTGACAGCGGTGATTGCTTCTGGTTTAATCCTGGGAAAGACCTCGATGCCAGCACCTGTGAACTTGAAGGAGTGTCTCTTCGTTGAGATGTTCTGCCCGCGCATTTTAAGAACGCTTACGTACCTGTGCCCGTCATCGGAGGATAGGTACATTATACCATCCACAAGCGAGGCGATGTAATGCCGGTCTATCTTCTCACGTGTGAACGTATCTGTTATGAAGAGCATGGTATTGCTCTTTTTCATATAACTGACAAGGTCGTACATGAAACTTTTACCGGCGATGTCCAGAAAGGAGTCGATGACTACCCTGTCCGGCTTGATCGACTCGATCTCTTCTGTAAGCACGCGCATGACATCATCTCTCATGAGTAGTAGATCACCCACATCGAGAAAATGCACGCCTTCCAGGTCAGGATCAAAGAACGAGAAGGCAGAGAGATGCCTGTTCAAACACATTATCGGCTCAGAGACGCCTGCAACGAAGAGGCATGTTTCTCCATTTCTTACAGCATTGAACAGGATCTGCAGCGCCAGTGTCGTTTTGCCTGTGCCGGCGGTGCCGGCAATCAGAACCGTTGAAGGACTGTTGAATCCGCCATCGAGAGCCTCATCAAGTCCGTCAATCCCGGACTTTAACATCGCGTTCATGTATCAACCATATCGAGAATCAATCTCATACCATTTTTATCCACTAAGATATTCAGTCCTTTACCTGTATCTCTCTCAAACTCCTCTAACGTTTCTAAAACTCTTTTATCGATGTGTATATACCTCACCAGTTCAGCGCGCATCTTTGTTGTAGGCATCTTCTCCCCTGTCACTTTCCTTGCTTCCGTACAAAACCATAGCTTTGTTGGACCAACCATCTTACAGTCGATATAGCCTTTCGCTCTCAGGCTTTCCAGATACTTGAGAGCGGTTGTCTTGCTCATATTCGCCCTGTCGACAAGATCCCCTGTTTTCAGTGTTTCATTTCTTAAAATATCAAGCAGTTCTTGTTCGCGCCATTGCATTATGCGCGACACATCTTGAGAGACATAGCCATAAATCTTTTCGAAAAAGCTGCTTTGTCGAATGACCAACTGTTAAAATGCTATACAGATTCGCAGTTCGCGTTTTTACTTGGAATTGTTAAAATCGATATCAGTGGGTTTAATTGTATGGGATTGGTGTGTTTCCTGAATTAATTTCGCCAGTATCCCTGTGCTGTTTGTATAGTTACTGAGCTCTTCGCTGGCTTACCCTCTGCAACAGCGCAATTGAGCTGCTGGACTTTCCATAGCTCAGTTACTCGTTTACCTTTGACCCGAATCGTCTCATGCAACTGCAATCTGCATAGAAGTCCAGCATGAATTTCCGAATACATAAACGATGTAAATCCCATGTGATGGTGCAGATGTTTCTATAGATTATGGACTGCATGCGGCAGGCGGATGCTTAAAACCCATTATCTCTCCTGACTAGCGTTACCTTGCCCATAGGCGAAAGTATTATCGGAAAGTCGCAGTCGCAATAGGAGTACTGAATATTTTAATAAACCTGTAGACACATTGAAGACCCTAATGTCGAAAACCATCACGCTATCCGAACTCAACAAGTTGCTCGAGAATGTGCTTGAACTGCAGGACGTTGAGATTGAGGGGGAGATTGATATCGAACTTGCCGCAGGCAGCGTCGATCACGGACTGGCGCAAGCGGTCGGATACGAGATTGCGCAGATTGCGACGCGGCTCAGTAACATCGCCGGCATATTGGGCTATCAGGTCGAAGAGGCAGCGCCAATAAAACCTGCGATGCCCGTGATTCCGCAGGGGTTGATCCCGGCGTCGTTTGACGTGAGCACGGTTCCAGAATGGAAACACAGAATTGAGGAGGTGACGCTTGGTGCGACCTCGTCTGATGGTGGCACCCGGAAGAGCACGGTGACGCTTGGTGGTGAAGATGCCCTGCCATATTACTTTGACGCGCCGATGCCTCATCGAAACTATATCTCCATCGACGTCTTTGACATGCCTCTTAGCATGGCGCGGGCTGTGCGTGTGAACTATGAGGACGTGCTCGAGAACCCTGCTGAGTGGGCGAAGAAGGCGGTCTCGACCTTTGGCGCGGATCTGGTCACGGTTCACCTGATCAGCACCGATCCCACAATCAAGGACACGCCGGCGTCCGA
>DTYY01000302.1 GCA_012961645.1 Methanosarcinales archaeon
ATTAGAAATGAGGGTAACCAATGTATTGACCCTTTTTGGTTACCAATGTATTGACCCTTTCCAGTCAGCATCTGGACATCATCCTCTGACACAACGAGGAAGGCGACCGGTTCAATCTTTGCACCGCCACCTCCGCCTCCGCCAAAACCACTTTCAGAATCACGTCTGCCCTCGCCGCCACCGCTGCCAAACCCGAAAGTGACCCTGCTGATCGGTATCAGGGTCCTGTTCGCTGCTATGATCGGCTCACCGATCACGGTTTTGGTGGTGATCAGCTTCTCGAGTTGCTCGACGACTTCCTTCATCATTTCTTCGACAACCATTACAATCACCTCTCATTGACCCACATAGAGATCAAATAACACTCTACCTCATGTTATTAATATCTTACCCGGCGCCCTTCAGCAGATACCTGCTCGATCATCCGGTGCCAAAATGGGGTTTGGATGAGATTGGTGTAGCATTGGTAGACGGCCCATGCGGTCACCCAACATCTCCCTTGCATTCCTGAGCCATCTGCTGCTTGATCACCTCGATATCCTGCCCATCCGGGGACTTCGGGAAGTTGAACGTCTCCAGATGGGTCTCTGTGGCATACGGGCGATTGCAGTCAGGGCATCCTGTTGTCCTGAAAGCATCTCCCTTTTCGATCAGACGCAGCATCTCTACGTCAGATATCCCAAAGTCCACAACGCACCCATCTCTGAAAGCCATGTCTGCAAAGGATGCGATATCTTCACGGATCAGATACGCACCAAACTGCACGGCACGGTAATGCTCGATGCTCAGATTCGTGTGAAGTTCTCTGGTTCCAGGAAGGCGTGTGTACGCAAATAGAGCAGAGTAGACACCGTCTGCGTGCAGGTTGTCTATCAGTCTCAGTGCGTCCTCGCATCGCTCTCCCATGCCGATGATCAGATGCGTGCCCACAGAACCTCTGCCAAAGATGATACTCGCACGTTTGATTCCGTCGAGGTGTCTCTCCCATCGGTAGATGCTGCACACGTCCCCCCCCTTGACCCTCTCAAAGAGTTCGCGGGTGCACGCATCAAGCGGGATCACCAGTTTATCTGCGCCCAATTCTTTCAGGAGAGCATACCTCGCATCGCTTAGCGGGAATACCGAGACCGAGATTGGAATCTGGCTTACGTCCCTGATGCTTCTGACAAGGTCTGTTGTGTCCTGCCACATCCCAGAATACATCATGGTCTGGATGCAGGCACGCTTGAGATAGCCGCGTTCAAACGCAATCGCAAGTCTTCGCATAACCTCGCCCAGGTCGGATGGGATGTACTGTCCGCGTGCGATCTGCAACAGATCCCCATCTGCACCCGATGCCTGCGAGCAGAAGTGGCAGTTTGCCTGACATCGTTTGTCCGTGTAGATCTGCAGATACGCAGTTCTTGGCGGTGCATCCATCAGCACGAGTTCCATACCGAGTACGCCGAGTGTGCCAAGAGATGTGCGGACTGTTCTGTTGGGTGGGATCGTTTTCGCAAGCATTCATCATCTCCTATCCATTGTACCATGGCATTGCCCATACTGCGTAACCCCAGCTCGGGTTACCCGATCCCGGACCTGATGAGTGGGGAAAGTAATGAAAGCGCAGTCTTCGGCTCCTTTCGCAGCATGAACCGCATGACCCGGATCGCCTGTGACCTCGGCGAGCCGGCGCCCGTGACCCGTGACAGGTTTACGCCTGCAAACATCCCTGTCAGCCGGTCGATCTCCTCGTCATCCATCTTTCTCAGGATCTCGAGTGCAGACCGCCCGAGCATATACTCACTCTCAAGTTCCTTCTCCCAGATGTGCCGATATTCGGATAATGCCTTCTTGGACGTGTTTGACGCTGCCACAGCCTTTGCCGCCACCATTCCACAGATCTCACCCGCACGCATGCCATAACAGATGCCTGACTGCCCTGCTGCGCCGCCAGTAACCATAATTCCATCGGATACGGTCTCATTCGGGATGGTTGCGATCGGATCGCCGCCTGTGTGCCTGCGAATGATCCTGATGTCTGATACGTCTGATATGTTCTTCTCCTCTGCAAATCTTCGCAACCACAGGTCAAAAAATCTGGAAACGTCCTGTCCATGACGCCTTACGAACACACCAAGATTTGCACGGTCCCCACCACACGGAGAGTATGTCGCCTTCCAGCCAGGAGCGATGCTCCCGATATAATACTCAAAAAAGTCAGGATCTCCGATCCCATCTGCTTCCACCTCTGCTTCGATCGCCCATGCGATGTCATGCGGATATTTTGTTGGATGTAGCCCGATAAGCGCACATAGCCCGGAAGAGATGCCGTCTGCGATGATCACGATGTTTGATGCGAGTATCTGGTCAGAGGTACTGGTCTGGATGATATTTTTCTTCCTGATCAAATTGTGTGCGGAAACACCGGTCATGATATCCACATTGTTTCTTATCAAACCTTTGGCATGATATTTATCAAATTTTTCACGATCGATGATATATCCGGGAGTTTCGTGGACGATCCTGTTGCCTGCTGGCGAGACGATATGCATTCCAGACATCTCGCGTATGACATACTCGTGATGGATGATCTCGCTGGTACGATCGAACATGCCTTCAAAGAATGTGTTTGCCGGGTGCGGCGGGTTACCGATCTCTTTTTTTCGTTCTATCAGAGTCACATCGACATCGTGCGCCGCAGCTGCAGCCGCAGCACTGATTCCAGCAGGGCTTGCCCCGATCACAAGAACTTCAGTGTCGATATCCATCTCTAAAACCATCTCCGTCTGTATATCGCTCGATCAAGCTGCCAAGTCCGGGATCGTACCAGCGGGCAAGCACGTAGCCCGGATAGATCGGGAGGCGCTCTCTGAGCCGGATGCCACTGAGTTTCCCTGCAAGTTCTGATATCTGTGGCCACTTTGTCTCTGGATTGATCCAATCGATGGTGTAAGGCGATACTCCGCCGAGATCAGATGCACCACACCCGATCAGGTCCTCAAATCTGGTAAGGTTCGGCGGAACCTGGATCGCAACATCGCGGGGCAGTATGCGGCGGGCTGCCATAACCGTATCCACCATCTCCTGATGGGTGGCTTCCGGAAAATCTGCCATATCTGTCCCGGGTTTCGGCGAGAACGGCTGGATGATCACCTCCTGTATGTGTCGGTACCGCAGATGAAGTTCTCTGATCGTGTAAAGCGAATGCACACGATCCTCCATACTCTCACCGATCCCTATCAATAAGCCTGTTGTAAACGGCATCTTCAACTTTCCGGCGTTTTCGATAGCTTTGATGCGCTCGGAAAGTATCTTGCCGGCGCATCCCTCGTGTGCAGGGAGATCAGCGGTCGTCTCAAGCATCAGTCCCATGCTCGCGTTGAGGGGCTTTAGTCGTTTGATATCACGAAAGTCCATCACGCCTGGATTGCTGTGCGGAAGCAGCCCGTATTCGATCGCCAGTTCGCATAGATCGACCAGATAGTCGATGATACTAAAATATCCGATTTCGCCAATCCATTCTCGAAATATCTGATGTTCTTCCGGTTTTTCGCCGAACGTGAAGAGAGCTTCGGTGCATCCGAACCGTGCGCCCTGCTTGAGTATCTGTTCGATCTCTTCTACCGTCATCAGACTCGCTTCCGGATGGGAGGGATCGCGCCTGAACCCGCAGTACCTGCACCTGTTTCGGCAGACGTTGGTGACCGGCAGGAATACGTTGCGGGTGAATGTGACGTAATCTGGCATGATGATGTGAATTTGATGCAGCGATACTTAATGATGACCTGTCCCTGCAATGGGCTTGCCCGGACACAACCCGGGGGCGTGGTCACACCTGGACTTTCACGTCACCCCTGTTATTGTTGGTGGGTGCTTGACCTGGAGAACCTGGCCATGATCGAAAGATATTAATCCAATCGACGATGATTAGAACCACGATTTAGATGTACGCGAACAGAATCACCTCACTACCGCCATACCTCTTCGCAGCAATCGACAGAGCAAAGGAAAGCGCGATAAAAAACGGAGTCGATGTCATCGACCTTGGTGTTGGCGATCCTGACCTGCCGACGCCGCCCCATATCATCGATGCGCTCTGCACGTCCGCACAAAACCCAGAGCGTCATAGATACCCGACGTATACCGGTATGCTCTCATTCAGGGAGGCAGCAGCCGAATGGTACAAAGCGACGTTTGATATCTCGCTTGATCCGGAAGATGAGGTGGTGGCACTCATCGGGTCAAAGGAAGGTCTCGCACACATCCCGCTTGCGTTTCTAAATCCAGGAGATATCGCACTCGTGCCCGATCCTGCATACCCGGTGTACAGGATCGGCACACTCTTCGCAGGGGGCGTGCCCTATACCATGCCCCTCAC
>DTYY01000303.1 GCA_012961645.1 Methanosarcinales archaeon
CTCATCGTTCCGCCGGACGATATCACGCTTTCAGAGGCGACACGAATATTTAGAGGTGAGGGGCTCATACCGGATTGAAATGGCCATGTCTACGATGAAAATTGGGAATGACGCCCATAAGCGGATATTTACATCGCTTTGCATAGCATTCGTCTGCGGGGTGCTCGTTCAGCTTGTTCAGATAACAATCTTCAATACCGCAGGTATTGACCGGATTTTAGGGAGTTTGGTCTCAATTTCGATGCTTATTATTCCTATACACATCGCTGTTGTTGCATCTTACGTCTATCAAAAAGATTGGAGATATGTTGCCATAACCGGCACGACAACCATGCTGTTTGCCGAAGCCACCCTGCGGATGTATGCTATTGGATAGAACTGGCGTGATCATCAGACGTGCAACGATAGAGGACGCAGAAGAGATTCTTGATCTGCAAAAACTCGCTTACAAAAGCGAGGCTGAGATCTACAACGACTATACGATCCCGCCGCTGACCCAGACGCTTGAAGAGATGAGGCTTGAGTTTGAGAATTGGACTTTTCTCAAGGCTCTGGCAGTTGGGAAGATAATCGGTTCTGTGAGAGCATGTATGCACCAGGAAACCTGTATGATCGGGAGGCTCATCGTCCATCCGGACTTTCAAAACCAGGGCATCGGCACCATGCTCATGAATGAGATCGAGAGGTGTTTTTTGCCACAAAGCATCAGATTTGAGTTGTTCACCGGACACAGAAGCAAAAGAAACATCCATCTTTACCGGAAGCTGGGCTACAGTGAGTTTAAGGATGAACGGGTTACTGAAGACCTGACACTTGTGTACATGGAGAAATATGCAAGGGAATGATTTGCGTCCACGGCTGTAAATAGTGGATCGAGCGAGAGAGTCTCGAACCAGTGGATTTCATGTTGTTTTCGGAATTTAATCGTTTTGATCTCCCTTCGATTTTCTTCTGGCTCATCTCTCATATATCCAAAAACCGATGACACTTGACCCTCTGCAATTCAAGCCCCTTACATAGTCATTTATATGCCACCGCCGCAATAACCACATACATGGAGATGAGAAGCGATCGCATCAAAAAAGGACCTTCACGGACTCCGCACCGAGCACTCCTCAAAGCAACTGGTGTAACAGACTTTGAGATGGATAAACCATTCATCGCAGTAGTAAATTCGTGGAACGAGGTCATCCCCGGGCACATACACCTCCAAAAGATTAGTGAAGCAGTAAAATCAGGAATACGTATGGCTGGTGGTGTACCATTCGAATTCAGCACAATTGGAATCTGTGACGGCATCGCAATGAACCACGAGGGCATGAAATATCCGATGCCGTCCCGAGAGTTGATCGCAGACTCAATCGAGATCATGATGTGTGCTCATGCATTCGATGGTATGGCGCTCATACCATCCTGTGACAAGATCGTGCCCGGGCACCTGATGGCAGCAGGGCGGCTCGATCTGCCGGCTATTGTGGTCACAGGCGGTCCGATGCTGCCTGGATTTGTTGGCGACAGGGAAGAGGATTTGATCTCGGTATTCGAGGCGGTTGGCGGGTCACGCGATGACATTTCCGATCTTGAAAACGCGGCATGTCCGGGTGCGGGCTCGTGTTCAGGGCTCTTTACCGCAAACACGATGGCTTGCATGACCGAGGCGCTCGGTCTCAGCCTGCCTGGATGTGCGACCGCTCATGCCATCGATGCAAAGAAGATCCGCATCGCAAAGGATTCTGGCAGGCAGATCGTCGATCTCGTGCAGCAGAATATAACCGCACGCCAGATCGTCACAAAAAGCGCGTTTGACAATGCGATCTGTACAGATATGACGATTGGTGGAAGCACGAACACCATACTCCATCTGCCCGCGATCGCACTTGATTTTGGCATAAAACTCCCGCTTTCACGGTTCGATGAACTGAGCCGGAGAACCCCGCATCTGATCAACCTGCGCCCGGGCGGAGATCTGTTCATGATCGATTTCGATCGGGCAGGCGGCGTTTATGCAATTATAGAGCGACTCAAAAAACATCCCGATCTGGATCTCGATGCGCTCACCGTAACAGCGCGTACAGTCGGCGAGAATCTGGCTGATACCGTAATCATAAATCCTGAGACGAACAGAGAGATCATCGCAACCGTGGACGACCCCATACACGAAGAGGGTGGAATCGCGGTCCTCTATGGGACGCTTGCGCCACAGGGTGCCGTGGTCAAACAGATCGCGGTCGATCCGAAGATGCTTGAGCATTCTGGACCTGCAAAGGTCTTCGAATCAGAAGAGGATGCGATGGAAGCGATCATGAATCGAAAAATCGTTTCTGGTGATGTGGTCGTTATCAGGTATGAGGGTCCCAAAGGTGGTCCTGGCATGAGAGAGATGCTCTCTCCAACCTCTGCGATCGCAGGCATGGGCTTGATCGACTCGGTCGCCCTGATCACGGATGGGCGGTTCTCAGGCGGCACACGCGGTCCCTGCATCGGGCATGTATCTCCAGAGGCTATAGTCGGCGGTCCGATCGCTCTTTTGCGCGATGGCGACATAATCGAGATCGATATCCCGAACCGGACGCTGAATCTGCTGGTCGATTCCGATGAACTGGACGCACGAAAAGCCGCGTGGAAGCCGATCGAATCAGAATTAAGCGGCGTGCTGGCACGGTACAGGCGTATGGTCGGAGATGCATGTGAGGGCAGTGTGATCAGATAGTCTGTGACGGCATCGATGATTAATCCGAAATTGTGATTTTACGCAACTGCCATGATTGGATCGATGCCATCGCTATGGCTACCAAATCACCACGATTGAAGACTACCGGATAAGTGAATATCTGCTACAGGGCACCATCGGTCCACATTTTCAGGGTGCCTATAGCAAATCGATTTTATTGTGTAGCCATTGCTGTCAATATCTCCGTTAATTTGACACAATCCTGCCGAAAAGTTTATATACATGTTCATATCATTTGTACATCTTCATGGAACATAAAATAGCATAAAGATATGAAAGAGGTGCAAAACATGAATAAATGTATATACAACGCGATAGTACTTGTGATCACAGCGCTGCTTGTGATGGCGGCGCCGGTCGCGGCGTACACGATCGATGGTGATTGCAGTGACTGGGGCATATATCCGACAAACGACCCATCCAACCCGGACCGACTTGATGACAGCAGTCTGATCCCGACCATTGGTGGCATCAGCTATGTGATCGACAATGACAATGCAGACTGGGCCGAAATGGCGGTTTCAGGCAACATGAGCAACTTTACAGGTCCGGAATGGTGCGATATCGAGGCGATGTATGTGGATGACGATTCGGACTATATCTATGTGCTGCTCATCACATCGATGCCGAAAGACGGGATGTGGTATTATGAACACATACAGCCCGGTGATCTGGCGCTTGATTTCGATAGCGGCACCGGGATCGAGTATGGTGTCAAGATCGTGCAGAATGATGAGCAAGGCGAATTTGGTATTGTTGGCGCAATCTATTCAGACCCGGTATGGAAGGTACTGGACTATAGTTCTGGTCGCAGTGACATCACTAACATCATTGGTGGAGACTGGGTTGGCAATGCAACCATCAAATACACAGGAACCGGTGGCGACCCGATACCTGGCATAGCTGTGCCAGATGGGCCGGTTGATAGCGGACTGCCATGGGACACCTTCGGACTTATGAAACCTGAGTATGGTGATGCATACGACGACAACCCACCCATCCCGAACGAGGTTATCGAGATCGCAATTCCAAAGAGCGCGCTCAACCTGCAAAACACCATGCTAAATCTTCAGAGTTCGCCCAGTTGCGGAAACGGGATCATCAAACTTGAATCAGTAACACTGGTTCCTGAGTTCATAACCCTTGCAATCCCGGTCTTATCGCTTCTGGGACTCGCCTTCTACATGCGCAGGAGAGAGCAGAAGTAGACAATTACCCGGTCTTTCTCTCCTCTTTCTCTTTTTTCTCAACTCTTTCCACCCTCTCCATCTTTGATAACCCGAGCAGAAGCCCCCAGGCAACTATGACAAAGATGATCCATCCGAGATGGGTATGCACCGTCATCATCACGTCCTGACCGTACCAGTAGGCGACCAGATACAGAATGGAGACCCTGAGGAGGTTCGCAATCCATGCGATCACGATGGTCACGCCGAGGAGCGCCATGATCCTGCGGGCATCCCGGATATTTTCGATGGCGGTGTAACCAACGATGATACTGATCAGAAGAAACATCGAATAAAGCCCTGAACACGGTCCTCCGATCGTAAGCACCATGTCCTGACCGGGTGCATGCAGGCAGACGGTCTCGGTTCCGATCACATCCACTGAGATTCCGATCAGCCGTATCAGGTACATCGACGGCATGAGTACGGCGTAGTGATCGAATTCGTGGATGAATCCTTCGACCGTGTTATAAAAAAACGTGAAGAGTGCTATGAACGTGATGGATACATAGATTCCGAACTCCCCCATAGTCTGGAGTTCATTGTTCTTTGTGGCTGATGCGATGAGCGAGATACCGAGCAGGAATGTCATGGTATCGAGCGTGCCAAGTTCGCTCTGGGTATAGACATTGTATGCGATATCTGCGAGTATGATGAAGATGCCGATTATCGCATACCATACATGTGCACTGCGGCGCGCTATCTTCAGTGTCATCCTGGATATCGCAAGAAGAGCTATTCCAAAGAGCAGTATCCCAAGCATTTTCGAACCATGCCCATATTCCATGGTCGCACCAAGAAACAGGGCAAGTACGAGAAAGATGATCATCCGGTTGTGTATATTCATGAGACCCCCATCCATATTTTAATATGACGGGGGAGTATATGAAATTGGCGGCTCATATCAGCAAATGGTCATCATACAAGGGTCTATTGACCATCTCAGACATATCGACACCACGCGATGTCATCGATGGCATCACCGCTCCAGACTCCCTCATATATCCCTTCTTTTCCTGACAGTGGTTGCACCGATGGCGCACAGCAGTCCGGTCATGACAAACGCCCCAAACTTGGTAAATGCCGGTGCTGTTACCGCTTTTGGTATGGTGAACGTTCCGTTATCGACGGCAAACTCCTTGTTGTAGCCACTCTGATCTGCAAGCACCATGATTTCCAGGATCAGGGGGCTTGAATCTCCGGGGCTGCCGATAGCCTCAAGCGTCACATCCGCAAGGATCAGGTCACCTGAGAGATCCCTGCCCATCACGAATATGTTTATCGTCACCCATCCATTCGTAGCATTGCTGTCATCAAAAGCAAACCATGAGGCGGCACCATCTCTGAAGTCGCCCTGCGTAGCACCGGTCACATTGACCACGTCGGAA
>DTYY01000304.1 GCA_012961645.1 Methanosarcinales archaeon
CGCACCAAACGCGAAGCCCACGATCAGGTGAACATTCTCCGGCACTCCTCCGAATAATACATAGAACCCGCTGGTTCCGAGCAGTGCAAGACCAACAACGGCAAGCCCTGTCACCGCGCCGCCCTTGAATGCTATAGCGAGTGCCTTTTCAAGCCCACCTTTTGCGGCATTCGCGGTTCTTACGTTCGCGCGAACCGAGACATTCATACCAATATATCCCGCGGCAGCAGAGGCTAATGCGCCGGTGAGAAACCCAATCGCAATCTTTGCCCCATCTTCGCCAAGAAGAAGAAAGATCGCAGCAGCCAGTATGATCGCTACGATTGCGACCGTTCTGTACTGCCGGTTCAGATATGCCATCGCACCCTCCTGAATTGCCGATGCGATCTCCTGCATCTCTTTAGTACCGGTTGGCTGCTTCAGAACGAGACGTGCGAACAGACCTGCAAATACCAGACTGATGATTCCGGCAGCAGGTGCAAGATATAATATGTTATCCATTTTTGTTACTCCTATTTCTATTATTACCTTGTATTTATCATAAACGAATGTTATGCAATAAGAATGTGTCGATGCATGAGGATTTATCAGTTTAATCTGGCGCGGATGTGTGGTGGATGTTCTGGGGCTCTTATAACGTCTGGTAACACGCCTCAATAAACCTCGATTTCAACCCATCACAACTCAGTTCACCGAGATCATCGACCACGATATCAGCACCAGCCTCGCTAAGGATGGATCGACCCCCGATTCTTCGTATCCCGACGCAAAACATGCGGTTCTCCTTGCACGCCTCTATGCCGGATGGCGCATCCTCAAACACGATATAATGCTTGATCCTGCCACCTGATAACTCATGCATCCGATCTGCCGCAAACGCGAATAGTTCTGGCTTATTCTTACCAGATAATCCTGAAGCATCCACTTCAAAGAGCGAATAAAGTGTATCTGGTATCCCAGACCTGTGATCACCGGTTATTTGCTTGATCAGGTTCTTCGCGTTCTTTGAGGCCGATGCCATCGCCTGAATCATCCCTCTGGTATGTGCTTCAACGATCATCGCAACCGAGGTCTCAAAGACTTCGAATCTGCCACTGCTGACCAGTTCGTTGAAGAGTTTGTTCTTGCGGGTGCAGTATTGCTCAAGCACCTCCTCTTTCTCAGGGGCCGTTTCTGCACCGAGCCGCTCATACACCCCAAAACGCTCAAGAATTACATCTCCACCCTTGTATCTGGGTCTTCCAGAGACATAATCCCGATAAAATTCCGAATCAAGCCTGCCTTTGCCTACGTTCCACGGTGCCATCTCTGCGGTGAGCCGCCATGCCAGTTCGTGCGGGCTATCAACGATGACGCCATCAACGTCCCAGATGAAGCCTACCTCGCTCTCAAAATCAATTGTCATACATTATCACCCTGCCGTTTCCAGAGACCTCATAAAGTCTGCCTCCGACCTCTATCGGAAGCGTGGAACCTGCACCACTACCTGATGATCTGATGAATACGCCCACACCACCTGCAGATATCTCAAATTTTAGTTTGAATCTGTGCCAGCACAGATTGAACCTCAACCGTTCCCAATTTTTTGGTAGTCTTGGGTTTACAGAGAGTAATTCACCATTCTCCTCCCCAACACGGCTTTTCATACGCACACCAGCAAACCCGAAGACCACTGCCTGCCAGACGCCCCCGAGCGAGGCTGCATGGATGCCGTGTTTCACATTGCCGTAATTGTCAGAAAGATCGCCGTATAACGAGTATTTGAGATATTTATACGCTCTATCCACCTCCCCGGCTTCGGTGCACAGAATCGAGTAGATGCTCGGACTAAGCGACGACTCATGAGTGGTTCTGCGGTCATAATAGTCCAGATTTATCTTCTTTACGTCGGAAGGGAAGTCTTCGCTGAAGAGGTGCAGAAGCAGTACCACATCTGCCTGTTTTACCAGTTGCGTCTCGTATGCATGCTCAAGTGGCACTGCATCTGGAAATATCGGCATCCCGCGGTCGTTCCACTCCTCGATCGTCACGTCGAGCTTCGCAAAGTATCCTGAGAACTCCTCGATCATCCCGTCATCAAAAACCTTGAATTTGATCCTGTCTGCGATCTTCCGCCATGCATCGATCTCAGACGGCTTCAGACCGATCTTTTCGCAGAGGTTTTTTTGTTCATCAGGATAACTATTGAGAATTTCGGTGTAGAGCAGGACACCACACCGCAGATTCCATCTGGCAAGATAGTTTGTGTATGCATTGTTGTCAACACACTCCTGGTATTCGTTCGGACCGATCACGTCCTTTATCTCGTACTCTCCGGAAGTATGGTTGTACATTGCCCTGCCCGCCCAGAACCGAGCCGTCTCAAGGATGATCTCGGCTCCATAGTCCAGCAGGAACCCGGTATCAGCCGTCGCCCGATAATACTGGTACACCGCATAAGCGACATCGCCGGTGATATGGTGTTCACGCTCCATCGTATGCACGTCAATGATCGTTCCTTCGGGGTTCACCCACGCTTTCGGAGTAACCTCTTCTCCGGTCTCTGCTGACTCCCATGGAAAGAGTGCGCCCGGCAGATTCTGGTCTCTCGCGTTTTTCCGGGCTTCATCGAGCCTGTGATACCGATACATCAGCAGATTTCTTGCAATATCTGGATATGTGAACGTAAAGAACGGAAGCACAAAAAGTTCGGTGTCCCAGAAGAAATGCCCGTTGTACCAGCTGCTGGTCAGCGCTTTGGGTGCTATGCTGACCTGATCATTTGATCTGCTGCCTGCAATCATCAGATGGTACAGATTGAACCTAAGCGCCTTCGTTGCATCAGGATCGCCATCGATCATGATATCAGCCTCCTGCCACAACTCATCCCAGACACTTGTGTGTGCTGCAAGCATTCTGTCAAATCCGGTTTTTCGACTCTTTTTCAGGGCGCCAACGGCCACATCATGGATATTATGGCTATCTCCGGGCGGAACGTCGCGAGATGTGTATATCGAGATGATCTTCTCAAATGTGTAGACCGCTCCTTTACGGGCTTTGAATCGTATGTTTTCGGTTAATTTACCGTCAGCAAACTCGGATTTGCGAAGAACGTCGACATCAACATCACCAGTATCAGCATCATCCTTCTGTACAAAGAGATCAGTGGCATAAGCGACTGTACGCCCAGAATCGTTCAATTTCACAGCCAGATAACCGACGCCGTCTGTCTGATCGACTTCCACAACACTGTAGTGCGCAACTTCGGTGCCCATCTCCTTCCTTATGTTCAGCGTCGATGCATCGATACTGCTTTTCACGAGAATATCCACGTCTGATCCCAGAGCGACGAAATAAACCCGCATCAGCATGATATGCTCATCGGCTGCACTGAAGGCTCGAAGCGACCGATACTCATGCAGCCCGCTCTTCTTTGATCGATAGCTGGTTCTACGGATAAGTGATCCATGTCTCATGTCAAGGACGCGTTCGTGCCCGGTCACCTCCATCTGATCCAGGGCAACTGGCTCACCATCCGCATATATCAAAAAACCGACCGGGTCTGGTAAATTTACGATCTCGACTGTTTCAGCAGTTGATTTATCAAAAATCCCTGCTAAGTACGTTTCCTGACTGCTGCCAGCAGGCAGCTCTTCAAGGACGCCGCGACTGCCAAGATAACCGTTTCCAAGCGAGAAGATAGATTCACATCCGGCTTGCCTGCCCGGATCAAAGCCGCGTTCTACGATACGCCATTCATCGTCTGCTAACATCGTTTACCCCCCGAGCTTTCAAAATCTGTCTGTAGACCCGCTCATAGCCATCAACCATCGCATCCACGCTGAAATGCTTCTCCACGTATTCCCTGCACCGCCTGTGACTGATATCCTGCACCCTCCCTATACAATCGAGAAGACCCTCGAAATCGTCCGCCAGATAGCCGTTTACACCGTTTTCGACCAGTTCTGGTGCAGCACCGCGCCTGTATGTCACGACCGGGGTGCCACACGCCATTGCCTCGATCATAACGATCCCAAACGGCTCATCCCACTGGAGCGGGTAGACAAAAGCGGTTGCGCCCGCAAACAGCCTCTTCTTCTCCTCATCGCTGACCTCACCGACATACCTGATCTTATCATCCAGATACGGCTTTATCATCGTATCGAAATATTCGTGTTCATCAGGTTCTGATACCTTGCCCGCCAGAACCAGCCTCATTCCAAGACGTTTTGCTGCCTCGCATGCGATGTGCGGAGCTTTCTCGCGGTTGAACCTGCTCAGGTACAATAAATAATCATCTTTCTCCTCAGAATATGGGTAACTCTCTATTTCGATGGAGTTGTAGATGGTTCCGGCGTAATTGAGACCGGGCAGAACTCGCTGCTGGAATTCGCTGATCGTTGTGAAGTAAAGATTCCTCTTACCAACAAACAGCTCGTAAAACTTCTTATTCGACTCGTCAAGAGGGCTGTGGAGTGTGTGCACAGCTGGAATGTCTATAAAGAACGCGCTTGCCAGACCTTCTTTCCATGTGTTGTCATGTACGATATCAAAGTCTCCCTGATCTGTGATCTCGATATAAGAGCCAAGTGAGTGAGTGATCGCAGCATTCAGAAATACAGATGTCTGTTCTGATAATAGACGACACTGTTCATCTTCAAAGAAGTGTCGAATGCTGGCACGGGACACAGAATCCTTGACTGTGAATAGTGTTACATCATGCCCTCTTTCGGCGAGTCCGTCTGCGAGCAGAGCGATGACCGCCTCTATTCCCCCGTAACGCATCGGAGGGATCCTGATCCACGGTGGAGCTACAATTGCAATCTTCATGTGATGATTCCCCATGTATTAACATGGTTATATATCTTCCCAATCTTTTATTACTCTATCGATCTTTATCATATCTTCTCGGGCAGGTAAGGCATGAAAGGCAGGTATTATATGTGATATAAGACATGGATATGACACATACAATTTAGCGAGAGAAGCATGACCCGACCAAAAGTATGTCTGGCTACGCAAACACCGCTGATCAGGCTTAAACTTCAGTACAGCGAGTTGCTCGATAAATACGGGGCGCTTCCTGATCCGGTGCCTTTCACATGCCTTGAGGAGGGTGAAGATTACGAGTTCACCCCGGGCGGTGTTCCGAAGATGGTTTATCCGCTGCAAAAGATGTTGATTGGGAAAAATCTGGTAGAGAGCGTGCACTGGATATCATTGAATATGATGGGACCTGAGCGCGTGCTCGTCGATGACATTCTCATCCACAACATCATGCTTGAGCAGAGGTATGTCGCGCCGTATTCCAGATTCAAGGAGCGGATATGGACCGAGGTTCATAATGTCGGCCGGAAACCGGTTGGCGTTGTCGAGTTCTCTGCTTATGCAAGGTACAACTGGCTCTGCGCGGCAAAGATGTTTGAGCTATCACCGATCGATATCTTCTATATCCACGACTTCCAGCAGTTGCTCGTTGGGAGCATGCTCGGACTTGCGGCGCCAACGGTCTTTAGGTGGCACATCCCATTTGATCTGGACCACACCTCTAACTATGTCAGGCGGTTCATTGTCAGGTGTGTAGAGTCGTTTGATGGGGTCATCGTCAGTTGCAGGCGCGATCTCGAAGGTTTGATACGGGCAGGGTATCATGGCAGAGCATATCAGTCATATCCCCACATCAACCAGTACGAGTGGACCGAGCCGTCTTATAAGGAATTAAGCAAGTTTTGCGACCAATTCGGGATAAGCGACGACGACCGTCTCCTTCTGGTTGTGGCTCGGATGGATAAGATAAAAGGGCAGGACATCGCAATCAAAGCACTTTCACGGATCGATGGAGCAAAGCTGATGCTCATAGGAAATGGTAGCTTTACAGGAAGTGATAGGGGAGGATTGGCTCATCCAAAGGCGACGAAATGGGGAACATACCTAAAAAAACTTGCAAAAGATCTTGGAGTGGAAGATAGAGTTATATTTACCGGATACATGCCAGACAACCTCCTGAAAGCGGCGTACAGGCGGTGCGACGTGGTTGTGTTCCCATCCCGCAAAGAAGGATTTGGTCTGGTCGTGTTGGAGGGGTGGATGTACAAAAAACCGGTGGTCGTGAGCGACGGAGCCGGCGTCTCCGAACTGGTGATGGATGGCGTTAACGGGTATCGATTCAAGTCTGGAAACCACGAAGAACTTGCAGAGAAGATTCAAAATATCCTGAACAACCCGGCTCATTCCGAAGAGGTGGGCGAGCGGGGATATGAGACTGCAAGACAGTGTTATATAGAAGAAGGTGTAAAATTAATAAAGGATGTATTCGATGACGTCATGACAGACTTCAAACATTAAGGAGGGGGCGGAATGTCAGATTTTACATTTTACAAGGCAAGATACCAATCCGAACTTACAGGAAAAAGTGCAAGAGACCTTCACGAGTTGATTTCAGCCATGAAAACCGTGGACGAAAGTTCGATTTTTCATCATGTTTATCATGCTCTGCTCGATTACCACTTTCTCCCCATGGAATACCCGAATGATTTTGCCTACTGGATCGCTGACGCGCTGCACGAGCCTGCTCTTGCCGAACGACTCGCAGACCCTGACCTGCGCGAGATCCATGATCTGGAGGCGCTCAGAGCAAGGATCTTGAGCATCATCGAGGATTACCTTACCACACACGACGTTACCGGCGTGGCAGGAGTCGGACAGGAGTTCCACTTTATCAGGTGTATCAGCGTCATCTTCCCGACAAGGTACGTTGCATCGAATATGGGCGAGGCGCTGGAGGTGCTGAAAAACATCGACCTTGATTCGATCTTCTATTACTTCATCGCAAGCCGGATGCTCAGCGGGGAGCACTACAAAGCATTTTCGCACTGGATAATTGAGAATAACAGCCATGAGCTGATGGAAGAGCTGGATAATCTCTATCCGTACGGATTTGCGAACCTGAATGCCATGAGGGTCGAGATTGTAAAGATCATCGAGAGATATTTCTGGGAGCATCTATGAACGAAAAGAGATCGGTCTGGGATTACGAGTGCATCGTTGGAAGAGGTCTTCTTGAAGACCTTGAACTGCTTGCAGAGAACATCTCGGGCAAGGTTCAGCACGTCAACTCCACATACACCGGCGGGGGTGTTGCAGAGATTCTGAATAGCTTGATCCCGTTATTCAAGGGGTTAGACATTGAAACAGAATGGAACATAATAAGAGGCGACGATGAGTTCTTTTCGGTCACAAAAAGCTTCCACAATCAGCTTCACGGCAGGGTGGGCAATTCAGTCGATATTCATGCGCATGAGAAAGTCAGCGTGCTGGAAGATCTCGAGAGGGAGATCGAAGAACTGAGCATGAAGAAGAGGATGCTTGAGACCTACCTGTACTGGAACAAGGTTAATGCAGAAGAGATGACCAACGACGGAGACTTTGTATTCATACACGATCCCCAGCCAGCGGCACTGATACACACAAAAGAGAAAGGAAACTGGATCTGGAGATGCCATATAGACGTCTCAAGCCCTGACCCTCTTGTCTGGAACTTTCTTCGGGATTTCGTCTCAAAATACGATGCATCGATCTTTTCAACACCACTCTTCTCCAGACCCGATCTGGGGATCAGGCAGTTCCTTGTACCGCCTTCCATCGATCCGTTGAGCGACAAGAACATCGAACTTCCACAGAGTGAGATCGACAAAGTCCTTGATAAATATGAGATCACCACCGATAAGCCAATTATAACGCAGGTATCAAGGTTTGATCGGCTGAAAGACCTTCCAGGAGTCATCGATGCATACAAACTGGTGAAAAAACGGATTGACTGCCAGTTGATACTCGCTGGAGGGGTCGCATCAGACGATCCTGAGGGAATGGAGGTTTATCGGGAAGTACAGAAGAAGGCAGAAGGCGAGGCTGACATCCATCTGCTGCTCGGATCACCGCCATTCACCGATATCGAGATCAACGCGTTTCAGCGTGCATCCAACGTGATCATGCAGAAATCACTGAAGGAAGGTTTCGGACTGGTGGTTTCTGAGGGGCTATGGAAGGGTAAACCGGTGATCGGCGGAGCGACCGGCGGCATCCCGCTGCAGGTCATAAACGGCGTCACAGGCTATCTTGTGCACTCGGTCGAGGGCGCGGCATACAAGATCGCCAATCTTCTGAAGGATCCGGAACTCGCTCAAAAGCTCGGAGAGAACGGTCGGGAGCATGTGAGGCACAATTTCCTGATAACAAGACATCTAAAGGATTATCTTCTTGTCATGCTCAGTCTTGAGAATCCGTCAAGGATTATCAGGCTGTAGAGATCTTTGGCTGATTGTAACACACTCACAGACTGTCCAGATCCCTCTTCAACACTGCAACCCACCACCATCTCGCCATATCGGCCAGATCCTTACCAAACTGCCCTGATACCCGATATACGCCCTTCTTATTGGTGATCATCCCTGCACCGAGCAGTTTATTCCGCATGGCATAGAATGATGATATACTGATATCGAACTCGTCCAGCAGTTGCCTCCATTCCTCGGTCCGTATCGGATTTCCGGATGCCTCACGCTCAAGAATCAGCATAACAAACCTCTGACCACGTATCGCACTGCTTTCGTTCTGGAACAGCCTCCGCATCAGCTCATAAAAAGGTTCCTGAGACGCAGTGATCCGTGTGTTTGCATCGGAGCGGATGATGAGACTGGTTGAGGTACGGGGAGCGTCCTTCACCAGTGTCATGCCACAGCCGGGTGCTTTACCGATCGGTTCAGTACCGATTTTACGAGATCAACATACTCCTCGCGCAGCGTATAGACGATCGGCGTCTTGTAGGACTGTTTATGTGCATGCAGGATGCCAAGTTTGGAATGGATATATCCAACCATTGAAGCGACTTTTTTGTGGGTAACCTTGAACCTCTTGGAGAGAATGTCATAGAGAGCATCCACAGTCACCTTTCTGACATTGAGTATGGTTTTCATGACGGTATATCTGATTCCGTCCGGGTCCAACTCGATATATCGCTCCAATCTTCTTTTGATTTTTGATCGAAATGAACTCATACACACCACCACATGATTACATTAATCTAAAACTTATGGTATATATATGTTTTCTTTACAGGGTTGTCTCACAGTTGAATGAATCGCGCCACACTGCCCAGTTCCTCCTCGATCCGGATGAGCTGGTTGTACTTGGCTGTACGCTCGGACCTGGCGGGCGCGCCAGTTTTGAGAAGGTCGGCTCCGACTGCAACTGCGAGATCGGCGATCATGGAATCGCAGGTCTCGGCAGACCGGTGGCTCACCACCACCCTATAACCGTTTCTGTGCGCCAGATTTGCAGCATCGAGCGATTCTGACACCGTCCCGATCTGGTTTAACTTGAGCAGCAGCGCGTTTGCTGCTCCCATCTCAATTCCACGTTGCAACCGCTGGATATTGGTCACAAAGAGATCGTCACCGACGATGATCGCATCGGTTGATGCTGTTAATATGGCGAAATCATCGAAAGCTTCCTCATGGAACGGATCCTCGATGAGAAAGATCGGATATGTCTTTATGAGGTCGAGATAATAATCCACCATCTCGCCGCTGTCGAGTTCTGTGCCGTCGATGTGATACTTCCCTCTCTCGAAGAACTCTGATGCAGCGGCATCGACTCCGAGCGTAACCTCTGATGTGGTGTAGCCAGCCTCTTCGATGGCTGAAACGATCGCATCGAGCGCCTGATTGCTCTGATCCATCGGAGGCGCGTATCCACCCTCATCACCGACGTTGCCCGCAACTGCTCCGTACTTCCCTGTCAGGATCTTCTTTAACTCGTGATAAACCTCTGCACCAATCCGTATCGCCTCTGTGCACGAGGACGCGCCCTTCGGCTGGATCATGAACTCCTGAATCGCGAGATCGTTCCCTGCATGTTCGCCTCCATTCAGCACATTCATGGTCGGGCACGGCAGCGTGTGTGCATTGGTGCCGCCAAGATACACATAGAGTGGCAGGTCTGCCGAATCAGCGGCCGCTTTCGCAGCCGCCATCGAAACACCGAGCATGGCATTCGCGCCAAGATTTGATTTGTTCGGCGTGCCATCGAGATCGATCATCGCCTGATCGATGTAACGCTGCTCTCGCACATCCATGCCAACGATTTCGTTTCGAAGTACGGTATTTACGTTTTGGGCAGCCTTTAAAACGCCCTTACCATGATATCTCGTATCGTCGCCATCCCTTAGTTCGAGCGCCTCGTTTGTGCCTGTTGATGCGCCGGAAGGTACACCAGCGCGCCCAAAACCACTCGGAGTGCCCAGATCAACCTCGACAGTTGGATTTCCGCGAGAATCCAGTATCTCTCTCGCGTGTATGTATTCGATTGTATAAGGCAAGATACCACCAAGTTCCTACGATTGCGCTTGTGAGTATTCGATGTTACTGATATTTAATAGTGATGTATGCCTTGGGCCGTCGCGCCGCCCTTGAGCCGATGGTCATACTGCGCGGGAGACTTAATGTCAGAAAAAGAGAAGATAAGCCAATCATAAGTAACCCACCCGTATCATTATTGATAACAGGAGTAGCAGCATGAAAACCGTAGTACTTGCATATTCGGGCGGTCTGGATACGTCCGTCGCAATCCCGCTCTTAAAGGAGCGATACGACTACGACCGGGTGACCACGGTCGTTGCCGATGTCGGGCAGCCCGCATCAGAGATCGATGACGCAACAAAGCGCGCAAAAACCCTTGCTGATGAGCATTACACACTCGATCTGAAGGATGAGGTTATGTGCTATGAACGGCGCTTGCGTATGTTGCAGCAAGCGATTAGCTTATGAAAAAGCTGTACCGTGTTTATCAGCCACGGCATATTTTAGGGGAATGAAGACGTGGGCAAGATCCTGAGAAGATAATTGAAACTGAAGAAGTTCGACCAGAGGAATGCATATACGGAGCAAGCTCGCGTATATTACATGATGGCACGACAGTATTAGTCTGTATAGGTAGGTGAAAGACTTGAAAAACAAAAAATCAGCTACAGATTTCCTCCAGCTTATTTTTAGTAGCTTTTTTCGCTGGTGGTGGGCAGTGGTTACCGCAGTTGTTACATTCGCGAGTTGGCAACTTGTATCGCGAGATGATATATTGTTAACCGCCCCCATGTTTATTATATTAATCCTGATAGGATCGGTTTTACTTTTTCTCGCTTTGTCGGTTGGTTATCAAGGCTGGTTGATCTACCAAGAGCATTTCACACGCCCACGAATAGTGGGATTTCTGAAATGTGATATCTACGATGATGACCACGTTTTTCTCTTGGAGAGCGACATTGATATTGCTCAAGGCACTGTAATTGAACTGAAAAGATTCCATAATGGGGTAGAAGTAGCAATCGCATTGGTGGAAATCAGGGAGAAGAATTCCAAAGGACAATATCAAGCTGATCCTTTCTGGATCTCGCCTGGTCCTCATAGAGAGCTCACGATGGGTCAATTCGTCTATTCAGAGATCGAGGCTGAACCATTAGTAAAGCGACGAACTCTACAAAATGCAATAGATTACATTATACCACCACGGGGTGATGCCCATGAGCAAGAATAAAACCGCGTTTTTGAGCTATGCTCACGAAGACAGGGGTTTTGCCGAAAGAATTGCAACTGAATTACGAAAAGCTGGAATTGATGTCAAAATAGACATATGGGAAATTAAACCAGGAGATTCGCTTATCCAAAAGATATTTGTGGAGGGGCTATCTAACTGTGACACTTTTTTGATTTTACTTTCGAATGCAAGCGTAAGATCAAAATGGGTCAGAGAGGAGCTTGATTACGCGATGATCAAGAAGATGGATGGAGTAACCCGGATTATCCCACTAATCAAAGAGAAATGCGAGATTCCCCCTCCCCTTCGAACATTGTTGTGGGTTGACTTGTCTGTAGACTTCAATGATGGCATTCGTCGAGTTGTTAAAAGCATACACGATGTTTCAGAGAAGCCCCCGCTTGGAAAAATTCCAGATTATATTACAGAGCTAAAGAATAGTGTTGGTGGTCTCTCTCGAGCCGCATCGACGGTTGGCTCAATTTTATTGAGTCCCCGAGATGACCAACTCGGTTTTGAGAAGGGATACACCGCAGAGGAAATACACCACTTAGTTTCGATGCTGACTGAAGAAGAGATCAATGATGCCGTTGATGAACTTGGAGAGTATGGTTTGGTGCACACAAGAAAAGGCATAGGTACCGCTCCGTATAACTTTGTAAGTGTTGAACCAACGTATGCTCTATTTCTGCACTTCAAAGAGGAGGGAATGGATTACGATCCTATCGAGGATATTAAAACTGTTGCATCCGCAGTAGCTTCCCAAAAAAGTGGAATTGACGGAAATGGCATTCAAGAGCTTTGTAACCTCCAGCCTGTGCGGATCAATCGGGCTGTGGCATACCTTGAAGATTATGGTATAGTTAGAGTCCGTAAATTCCTGGGCACCGCACCATACAGCTTTGGGCACGTTGAAGCAATACGGAAGACACGTCAATTTGTCGAGGAGAATTGTAAATAATGAACACTGCATCAGATAACCTACAAGTAATCAAAAGGGAAGACAATAGGATGGAGAAGTTCAGTTCAGAGAAAGGTTGTGTGCGGAGCGGTTTTGGATATGCTGTGTCAGGCGAAATCAGAGAAATGCGTGATGGAGGCGAGAAGATAAATGATATCGGAAAAAGATAAAGCAACTATATTAAAATATGCAAAAAAATACAATATCACTACAGTAATCTTATTCGGTTCCTGTCTTGATAAAGAAGACCCGAGTGACATCGATATCGGTATAAAGGGGATAGAACCCGAGCTTTTCTTCAAATTTTATGGAGAGTTATTGTTTGAGGTCTCAAAGCGTATAGACATAGTCAACCTTGGCAAAGATAATCTATTTAACAGATTGGTAGAGAAAGAAGGGGTAAAATTATATGGTTAGTTTAAGAGAAAAGGTCGATGTGGAACTGAAAAATGTCTCTACCGTCCTTGATGAGTTGGAAAAAATTAAAGACGAACCCAGCAAGTCAATCGTTGAGCTGGCAGGCATTGGTACTTTTTTACATAATTTTTACACAGGGATCGAGAATATACTCAAACAAATTTTGCATGACGAAGGCATTCCAATACCTTTTTCAGATTCTTGGCATCGCGACTTGTTGATACTGGCATCTGAAAAGAAGATTATTACTGAAACTACAAGAGCACGATTGGCTAAGTATCTGGCGTTCCGTCATTTTTTGTCCAAGCCTATAGTTTTCTATTGGACGAACGCGAATTGAAGTTATTGGTCGATGATGTATTTGAGTAAACTAATCCTGTTAAATTATATAAATATATGGTAATTGTATCTAATCCGCTCAAAGAGTCAGAAGCAGTAACATTTGGTACTGTCCAATCTTAGGAA